>JAPKZP010000785.1 GCA_026393735.1 Acidobacteriota bacterium | reverse complement strand
GCTGCGGCCATCGAGGTCCCCGACGACGACGTCGGCGCGGCGCGCGCCCTCCCCGTCCGGCGCCATGGCGTGGCCCACGGACTTCATCGAGTGCCAGTTGATGTGCCAGACGAACCCGCGGTCACGGCGTATGCGATTGATCAGGGCGCCAAGCTGCCGGTGGTAGGGTTCGTACACCGTCTCGATGCGGCGGCACACCTCACTCACGGTAAGTGGCTGCGCGTGCACCTCCACGCCGGGCGTGACGAAGCGGCGGATCAGTCCGAGGCCCTTCTGGCTCTTGTCCGACGGCCGTAGCGGCCCGGGCCACGGTTCCGCGAGCAACGCCACGTCGATGTCGTCCGGTTCGCGATTCACGTCGATGTAGGACCGCGGGTAGTTGGCGACCACCACCGCCGCGCCGCACGTGAGCGCCGGAAGGATCAGATCGTCCACGTAGGCGTCTTCGGACCGGCGCAGCACCGCGCCTGTCGCCCGCGTCTCGAAGTCCGCCGGGTAGTAGCGGCCGCTGTGTGGGGAGTCGTAGAGCAGGACCGGAAGGCGGTCGGCGGGCAGCAGGATCGAGACGCTTTCCATGCCAGCTACGTCCCGGGCACGACGGTGGTGAGGATGATGAGCCGCATCATCACCACCCGTGGGGAATGGCGAATGAGGACGTCACGCAGGTCCTCCCTCGCGCTCAGGGCGCGCGGGTTCAAGGCCCGTTCGTGCGTCACGCAGGCCTTGAACCCGTCCCATTAGAGATGGCGCCAGAAGGAGCGATGCTTGTCGTGGAGCTCCTCCATTGTCGGCATGCGATAGAACTTCACGGCGTTCTCGTCGGCGAACCAGAAGCCCGGCTGGATGTTCTTGTAACTCATCAGATCGAGGCTGGGGTTCAGGCTGACCGTCTTCGTCTTCTTCGTCGGATCTTCGGCAAGTTCCTTGATGGCCGTCGGAAGGTTCGTCGGGTTAACGTTGGGGAGCGGTCCCATGCTGAAGGACCGCACGTCGTTCGTCTTCACCACGGCTTCGGCGTCGATGTCCCACTGCGTGAAGAAGATGCGCGGGGCGCCCTTGGACCAGGTGCCCGCCGTGATGTACTTCCCGAACTGCTGCGGTTCAAGGCTCGAGGCCACGACCAGGCGCAAGGGGCAGATCTCCTGGTACACCCGCACGCGGCCGCGCCTCCCGGGGTCGACGGGCTCCTGGCCGGGATCCAGCCCGAGCACGGCGCCGTCCGTCGTCACCACGTAGAGCTTGTGCATCGCCGCGATGTCGATGTGCTCCAGTACGCGATACGACTTGACGAACTTTGTCCGCTTCGGCTTGCCGGGCCGGCCCGACTCCGTATAGCCGAGGTACTCGTCGATGCGGAGGTATTCGTGGCGGTAGTTGATGTCAACTTCCGCGAAGATGACTTTTCCCGTGAAGTGCCGCGCACTGCCAATCGAGTAATGGGATCCGAACTCTTCGGGCGACAGCTGCGAGGCGACGAGAGCCTCATTGGGATGGAGGATCAGGTAGAGGTGCTTCTGGAACTCTGACATCGCTCACTCCTGCACGAAAGGCCCGCAGGCCATCTGGTCAAACCACTCTGGCAGAGTGTAGCACCTCGGGGCCGCCCGGGCGTGCGGCAGCGCAAAACCGTTCAGCTGCGAGGAGTTCGACCGGTCCGGACGCCTCATGCAGTCTTGTGGCTGAGCTCTAACGTGAGCCACGACGACGAGCACTAGGGCAACATCGTCACCTGC
>JAPKZP010000536.1 GCA_026393735.1 Acidobacteriota bacterium | reverse complement strand
ATCGTCGAGTCGCTCATTCGCGACGAGCGGGACCGGGGCACCACGATCGTCCTCGTGACGCACAACACGCACGAGGCCCGCCGGCTGGCGCATCGCACGGTGCTCCTGTTGGAGGGCACGGTCATCGAGTGCGGCCCGACGGCGGCCATGTTCGACCATCCGGCTCAACCCGGAACCCAGGCGTTCCTGGCCGGCGAGCTGGTCTACTGATCCGGCGGGAATTGCGCTAACATCAGTAGAATTCCGTGACGATTGCCTTTCCCCGTCTTCACGCGTGTCTGGGCCTGGTCCTGGCCGTAGGGTTTGCCGCGTGCGGCGAATCGACTACGACCGGTCCGACTCAGCCGCCCCCTGCCACCCTGTCCATAGCGTGCCCCACCGGGGCGACGGGTGTGTCACACAACGGGCAGCCCGCAACGGTCACATGGACGGCGCCGGCGACGACGGGCGGCGCGGCTCCCGTCACGGTGACCTGCACGCCAGCGTCGGGCAGCGCGTTCGCGACCGGCACGACCAGCGTCACGTGCCGGGCCACAGATGCAGGAACCCAGGCGGCCTCGTGCACGTTCCCTGTCACCGTCACCGCGATCCCGCGCATTTCGGTGACGCGGTTCCTGGCGTTCGGCGACAGCCTCACGGAGGGCAAGAGCCAGACAGCGCCGGCCCTGCCGATGTTCATCATCACGCCCGTGGTCAACCCGGCCTCGTATCCGTTCAAGCTCGGCGACCTCCTGTCGGCTCGATACGCCGATCAGACGGTGTCGGTGGTCAACGTCGGCTACGGCGGTGAGGTGATCGCGGACGGCCTGAACCGGTTGCCCGGGGAGCTGGCCGTGCACTCGCCGGAGGTGCTGCTGCTCCTGGACGGCGCGAATGATCTGCTCGGCAATCCGTCCGACACGACGACGACGTACATTGCGGGCAAACTGCGAGAGATGGTCCGCACCGCGAAGTCCCGCGTCTTCGGGATCAAGGTGCTGCTGGCGACGTTTCCGCCCCAGACAAAGGGGACCTACCCCTATGATCGTGGCGCCGGCCGCGACTTTGTGCCGTCCCTGAACCAGAAGATTGCGGACGTCGCGCGATCGGAAAACGCGGTGCTGGTGGATCTCTACGCCGGGTTCCCCGCGGACACGGCCAGCCTGACGAAGTACATCAGCGTCGACGGCCTGCATCCCACGCCGGACGGTTACACGCTGATGGCGCAGATCTTTTTCGCGTCGGTCCGGACCAGTTTCGAGATCGGGGGCCCCGACTCGCCGACATTCGGCCGCTAGACCGGAGTCCGCTTGAGTTGAGCATCGTTGCAGGTGTGGCGCAGGGCTTCCCGGGCCTGAGCCTGTCGCCCTTCGATGTACCTCAGGGCGACCCTGAGCGTGCCGAAGGGTCGAAGGCAGCCCTGCGTTCCGAGTCAGTCCAGCCCTTCCTGCAAGTGCGCGTCGAGGAAGGCGTCGATCTCCGCGTGCGAGCCGTACGCCAGCACCGCGGCGTTGGGCGCGACGAGGCCGCTGACGAGCCGGGACACCTTCCCCTGCCGGGACGCGTGGTACAGCACGAGCGCCCGCTGGCGGCTCTCTGCCGCCCGGCCCAGGACAAACCCCACCTCGAACCCGACGCCATAGCTCGAACCTGACGCTTCCGCGACGATTACGTCAGCCGACGTCAGCCAGTCGAGGTCGCGCGCGAAGACGTCGTGATCGGTCAGCCGGTTCTCGACGCTCTCCACGTCGTCACGCAGCAGGTGCGAGGTGAGAACCTCGTGGCCGAGTTGGAGGAGGCGGTCGTGGATGTGCCTGGCGGCGT
>JAPKZP010000002.1 GCA_026393735.1 Acidobacteriota bacterium | reverse complement strand
GGTGGTCAGGGCCACCTGCTGGCCGGCCGAAAACGGCAGTCGCAGCACCGCCACGCGATCGGCAATGCCGAGGCGATCCACCAGCGCGCCGCTGGCCTGCACCGCCGCCCGCTCGTCGCCCTGCACGAGCGTGGCCTGGTCGACGACGACGATAACGTTTCGGATGGGTTCGGCAGCGATCGTCATCCCCGCGTCGCCGCGCGCCGCGCGAGCCGTGGCGTCGCTGACGGCGCCAGGTCCACGGCTCACCCGTCGGATCCAGAGGACGTCTCGCGGCTTGCCGTCGACCGTGATCGCGAGGTCCGCAGGTCTCAGGCTGTCCGGCGTCCGACCATCCTTGTCGGTGACGAACACGTCGATGGCCGGGGCCGCACCAGCCGCAGCTGGCGCCTGGCCTCGAGCGTCAACTCCAGCCTGCTCGGCGCGCGCAAGGGCCAGGCTGGCGACCATGGCCACCAGTCCGAACGTCACGAGCAGCGAACGGCAGGACGTGCGAGTCAACTCACTCAATCCCGACGGCGGTCCACGCCTGAACGAGCGCACGTTCGACAGCGCTGCTGTCGCCGTAGAGATCGCGCGCGGATTGCACCGTCGCTGCCCGAGCCATGGCGAACGTGGCGTTCGATGGCAGCATATACACGAACGCCCGGTAGACAGCCTTCTCGACAAGGCTCCGGTTCTGGCGTCCGACGCCTTCGACCGACAGTCCGGATGTCCGGTTCGTGCCGCCTTCGACCGCAAGAAAGTACGCGTGAGAGACGATGGTCGAATTCGCATGAACGGCGCCGTTGTCGGCCGCGCCGAGGTCGCGCGCGCTCACGTGATCCGGGTGTCCATGCTGCGCCGGCTGCTCGAGCGATCGCAAGCCGCCCGGCGTGGCATCCTCGCCGATCAGGTAGTCGGCCTGTCCAAATCCCGGCCCGGCAGGCTGCGCGGCGAACTCGACGGCGGTTTCCATGATGTCGGAGAAAGCCTCGCTCAACGCGCCGGACTCCCCACGATACGTGAATCCCGCAGAGGCGTCCGACACGCCGTGCGCCAGTTCGTGGGCCACGATATCGAGGGCGACAGCCGCCGCGCTCCACGAATGACCGTCGGCCGTTTCCCCTGGCGGCAGACCCTCGCCGAGTACCGCCATGTGGCCATCCCAGAACGCACCGGCATAGTAGCGGGCGAACTGATCACGCAGAACGGGCCAGTCCGCAATCCGCGCCGGGTGTACGAGCGCGACTGCTGGATGGCCCTCGCCGTCGACGCCGCGCCTGTTGAAGCGCTGGGCCAGGAAATCGACGGTCGCATAGGCGTGAGCCTGGGCCGCAAGCGCCACGGCGTCCGTGGCCGCCCCCGGCGACGCCATCGCGGTTGATACACCATCCCGCACCGCCTCCGCGGTGCGAGCCGCCGTGCCTTCCACGTTCAGCACGCGCACATGTTGGCCCGGCGCGGGCTGCGCGGTCTTCAGCATGGAATAGTCGGCAAGCACCTGTCCGGTGGACGCGTCGACGAAGCACGAACGTACGTCGATGCCGGAGCGGACTTCCGCCTGCCACGCCAGCGCGTAGCCCCCGTCATCGAGCGGGAGCACGACCAGCGCGAGGCCGCGGCCGATTGTGACGCGGCCGCCGGTGCGGCGCTCCACCAGCCGCTGCGCCTCCTCGGCACTGACGGTCGGCGAGGCGTCGACGTCGATGCCGGCATGGAGCGATCCGATGATCGACACGGTGACGCCGTGACGAGTCTGGCGCGTGACCTCGCTGCCGAACACCGGAACGCCCTTGTAGGCCTGCTGCAGGCGTTCGTGTGCGCGGTCCGGCAGCAGGGAGTCCGACTCCCGGCGTACGAGCATCAGCGCGCCGTCGCGCACCATGCGATCGAGGCGGCCGTCCCAGTCGCGGATGGCCGCGGCGTCCGTCGCGATGACGCGCACGGCCGAGTCCGGGACGCTTGCGATCGCCTCGGCAACGGCGGCATCCGTGCCCGCTGACGCCGTTGGAAGGCCGGCCATGGCGAGCGTGGAGGCGACGACCGGACGCGCGGCAATCACCGTGGTGCCACGCAGGACCACGCGTGTGACGTCGAAGAAGGACGCGCCGGCGGCGTTCTTCTCCTCCGCGAAGAAGGTCAGGTGAATGACCCGTCCGATCTGCGGCTTGCCGGTCGTGATGCTGGTGATGTCGTAGAGCGGGACCTTGGCGTGGACGGCCACCGGATCGAAGACGTACTGGAACGCGCCCCTGTTCACCGCCAAGTCTCCCTGCTCGATGACGGCACCTGGCGTGATGAGCGTGTAATGCACCACGGAGGCGGAGGTCGCGCCGCTGATGGTGGTCGTGCCGGCCGCGGAGAACGTCCGCTGCGAGGCGCCGTCGATCCGCAACCCCGTCACGCCGGCGGGCCGTGTCTTCGAGTACACGAAGAACTCGCCCCCGCTCTCCGGCAGCCCGGGCATGCGGCCCTGGAACCCGTTCCATGTCGCGCGGATCTGGTAGCGGTAGACGCCCGCCTGATCCAGCATCCACGCCGTCGGGCCGGCGAACGAACCGAACCTGTCGCCCACGCCGGTCGCGACCTGCTGGCGCCCGTCGGGGTAGATGAGCGTGAACTGGATCGACACCGGCAACAGCGGATCGATCTGCAGCGCCGGGCGGAACGTGCTGCCGATCTCGTACGACGTCCCCGGGCGCAGGCCGACCAGGAAGAACCGCGCCCTTTCGCCGAGCGGCCCGTTCAGGTCCTCGGAACCCGCGGCCACGACGCGGTTGTTGTTGGTGCCCCTGGGCAGGAGGAACGCGCTCGCAATGTACCCGGAGTACATCGGCGCCTGCCCCGACCGTCGCAGCACGACCCCGCCAAGCAGCCGATAGATGTCGCCCGGGGCGTCACCGTTGGGCGACGCGCCGATCTGCCCGCCAAAGGCATTCGGGCTCACCGGCCAGTACGGCGCGCGGACGATGCTCTCGCCCACGATGAAGCGGCCCATGAACCCTGGCCGCGGCGCCGCGCCATAGTAGTACTCCCTGTCGGTGATGTACTCGGGATAGAGATGCGGCGAGTACCCGTTCGACGTCTTGATCCGGAGGTTCGTCGTCCCGACACCGTTCAGGTTCGTGTCCCAGGCCGACGTGTCGCCCTGCATCTGGTACGTCAGCACGGGCTCGATCTTGTTGGCCCCCTGTCCCTCGGCGCCGATGAGCAGCATGTCGCCGGCGTAGTAGGGGAACGTGATGTGCGCGAGGTGCTGGGTGCCGTCAGGGTCGATCGATCCTTCGAACTTCGTCTCGCCGCGCTCGACGTACTTGTTGGCGACCGCGAACTTCTTGCCGCGCGCGACGACCGCGGAGATGTCCGCGTACACCACGCCGGCATGCCGCATCACGCTGACCCAGAGATGGCCTTCGGCGTCGGTGTAGGTCGCCGTGACCTGGGCGTGATACTCGCCCGGCGCGTCGAGCGGGAAGGACTTCATGCCCTGCGCCGCGCCGAACATTCCCTGTGGCGAGGCCTTCCCGGCGTAACTCAGCGTCCTGACGAGCGCCGGATCGGAATTGACGAACAGCGAGGCGGTCACCTGCACGTCGGCCGGCACCGCCGGATTGAACTGGATGTCGCGCCCGTAGGTCGACCCGATCGGGTAGGGCATGCCCTGGAACGTGGCCGTCGCGAGCGTCATCCGCTTCGCGATCCAGAAACGGTACGTGCCGCCGCCTTCGTAGCGCCGGCCGGTCTCGTCCTCGATCCAGCCGGTGGCGGTGACGGTGTAGCGGCCGTACCGCTGCGGCTTCCAGCTCGTGAACGAGGTGTTCTTGGTCGTCGGGCCATTGCCGGACTTCGCGGCGAACTTCGCCGGGCCGAGCGTCACGAGGCTTCCGTCCGGGCCGGCGATGCGGACCGTGTACTCGCCAGACGACCAGTTCCAGGGGAGGTTCTGATAGGGATCGATCGTGTCTGCCGGGAACTGCGGCTCCAGCGAGTATGACAGTTGGCTCCCGGAGTCGTTGTACATCGGCAGGATCACATCGTCAGGGATCAGGTTTCGATTCGACAGGGCGAATCGCGCGCGATCTTCGTCGGCGACCACGCCCTGGTAGCCGTTCGAGTTGTAGTTGGCGAGCAGCAGCCATGGGAAACGCGGCTGGATGCGCAGAGCGTCCACGACGCGTCCGGATGCATGGACGCCGGCTGCCGGGATGACCAACGGCGAGTAGAAGTACGTGATCGTCCCGGCCTCGGTTGAAAACGTGCGTGCCGCAAACGTGAAGCCGTTGAAGTTGTACACGCTCTTGCCGACCATCACGCCGAAATCGAAGCGCAGCCGGTAGAGGCCTGGCGGCAGGTCTGATGGCAGCGTCACGCGAACGGGGAACGCCGCGATCCTGTCACCCGTCGCCGCGTCCGTCGTGGCCGCGGCAATCGGGATCGATACGAGTTCGTCGAGCGGCGACTTGAAGGGGTAGCCGTACCTGGTCGTCACGGCGCCCTGTGCGCCGCCCTCGATCGCCAGCCCGGCCGGCGTCAGGAGCGTGGACATCTTCTCGTCGCCCGGCAGGCGCATCCAGCCGTCGGCGTCGAACGTGCGCTCGGCGGTCACCAGCACGCAGAGCCTGTCGGCCTTGATGCCCGCGCTGGCCAGGCTGGAGAGGTGCGACCCTGAGAACTGCAGCGACACGTCGATCGCGACGCTCTGGCCGGGGGACCAATCCAACCGAGAGACGAAGACGTCGGCACGCCAGTCGCCATGGAATGTATGACCCGTCCCCGAGAAGGCGCGGGCGCGGTCCTCGGGGCCGCCCATGGCCGTCCGGGCTGTCTGCTGGGCCAGGGTCGGGATCGCCAGCATGACCGCGAACACACATGCGACGAAACCTGTCGGGCACGCACGAAAGCCACGCGTGGTTCGGATCCGCAAGTGTCACCTCACGGGGGCAAGAGAAGACCAGCGGGGGTCGCCGGAACTGGGAGGATAGGATAGCGCAGCGCCAGGCGGGCGTGCGGCCGAATCAACAGGCTCAGGTCCGGCGTTTGCGGCTGTTCTTTGCCGCCGCGGGAGCCTGGCTTCGGGGGTGCTCCTCCTCGGCCTGGTAGGCGGCGGAGTGCAGCAGGTGCTGATTCATCAGCGTGCGGGCGCGTTCGCCGTCGTGCGAGCGGATGCACTGGTAGATGCTGCGGTGGAGATCGGCGGCGTCGCGCAGGTTGCGATCGGTCGCGCGCGTCGCGGTCTCGCGGCGCCGTTCGTAGTAGAGCGCCGATACCATCTCCACGAGCGACGCGAGGATCTGATTGCCGGACGCTGCGGCCACGGCACGGTGAAACCGGATGTCGTGGACCAGGAACTCCTGCGGATCGTCGATCGAGGCGAAAAGGCTCGCAACCTCTTCGGCAATGGCCGCCACATGTTCGGCCGTGGCGCGATCGGCCGCCAGACCCGCGCTGCTGACTTCGAGCACGCGCCGCGCCTCGTACATCTCCTCCCGCGAGAAACCGTGCAGGGCAGCCAGGAACCGCAGGGGCTCGCTGCCGAGCGTAGGCGGACCGTCCGGGATGAACGTGCCTGATCCATGGCGCGACTGGATGACGCCCATCGCAGACAACGCACGCAGGCCCGCCCGGATCGTCGGACGGCTGACGCTCAACTGGAGCGCAAGATCCCGCTCGGCCGGGAGGCGGTCGCCGGGACGCAGCTCTCCGCGAGCGATCAGCTCCCTGACGTGCGAAATGACGTGTTCTGTGCTGTCGGTCCGGCTCTTGGTCATGCGCCTACCCCGGGTGCGGGACCGGGCAAGTATACCCTCACAGATCCGCCCAGTGCGACCGCCGTCAATTATTGGACAATCCACTTGAGGGTGCCGCGGCGGCCCCGTGATCCCCTGCCATTTCGAAAACACCCACAATAATCGATACTTGACGCAAAGTGGGTGCGGTGATATTCATCTCCGTGTACAAAGTGGTAAGACCTCTAGAGGCACAAGCCGTGAGTCCCATCGATACCCGCAAGAGCGCCGCACCGCTATCTTCGTCAACGCCTGGCCCGGACGCGGGCAGACCCATGTTCACGGCTCGTGCCGGCAGCCTCGAGCTGAGCCTGGTGCGCGAGGGCGCCGAGCGGCGCCTGGTTGCCGGCGCCGACCGCCCGCATGCCGATCAGCTGTCCCCGTTCGAAGGCGAGCGGAGCGAACGCGGCGGCCAGGTCGTGCTCGTCGGGCCTTCCAGTCCCCGGAATGCCGCAGCCGCGCGCGCCGCGCTCCCGTGGCTGCGGCCGGTGCCCATCGGGCTCATGACATCCGCAGGATTCGGCGATCGCCTCGGGCTCGCCACACCCGGCCACGTCAGGGCCTTGCGATCCGTCGGCGGCCACATCGCACCGATCTTCGCGCAACAGTCGATCCGGGAGATGACGCGCACGGGCCGCACGCCGCAGCAGGTGATCGACGATGCGATGTGGGGCGCGTTCGAGGCAGGTTGGACCAGCGGGTACGGGGCGGACGCGGATCATCTGAAAACGGCAGCCGACATCTCCTCGTGCGCGGCGGCCGGTTTCACCTTCTTCACGATCGATCCGGGCGAGCACGTCGACGACCGCGCCGACACAGCCACGCTGGACGAGTTGCGCGCCGCCTGGGACGTCCTGCCATGGGCCCGGCTCGAAGATGATGCCGCGTCGCTGCGCGCACGGTACGCGGGCGCCTCGTTCGACGTGGAAGGCACGCGCATCGTCTTCGACGAACGCACGGTGATGAAGGCCGCGGTCAAGTACGGCCGCGCCATCGCGCACGTGACCGAACTGTTCCGTCACACCATGTCCGTCATGGCGGGCCGGGCGTTCGAGTTCGAGGTGTCGGTCGATGAGACCGACACGCCGACCACGCACGCCGAGCACATCTTGATCGCGGCCGAGCTGCGCCGGCTCGGTGTCCGCTGGGAGAGCCTGGCCCCGCGCTTCGTGGGGCGCTTCGAGAAAGGCGTAGACTACATCGGCGACCTGAAAGCGTTTCACGCGGACGTGTCCGTGCACGCCGCCATCGCCCGCCAGTTCGGGCCGTACAAGATCAGCCTGCACTCGGGCTCCGACAAGTTCAGCATCTACGAGATGGCAGCCAGGGAAACCAGGGGCCTCGTGCACCTGAAGACGGCGGGCACGAGCTACCTCGAGGCGCTGCGTGCCGTGGCGCTGGTGTCGCCGGACCTGTTCCGGTCCATCTACCGATTCTCGATCGTCCGTTACCAGGAGGACCGCGCGAGCTACCACGTGTCGGCGTCCATCGAACGCGCCCCGGGGCCGGACACGGTGGCGGACGGTGGTCTCGTGGCGCTGCTGGACGACTTCGACGTGCGTGAGATTCTGCACGTCACGTTCGGATCGGTACTGCGGACGAAACGGCCAGATGGCGCGCTGCTGTTCGCGGACGCGCTCATGGCGCTGCTGGCCGAGAACCCCGAGGCGTACGCGAGCTGCCTCGAGCGTCACTTCGTGCGGCACCTGCAGCCGTTCGTCACCCGGTGACGCTGTCGCAGAATTACAAATCTGTCATTCGCGACACCCGGTTTGCAAAATAAGTCCCGACCCCCGTTGAGGGTCCAGCCGCAAGAGCCAGTACGCACTGCTGCTGCGCGGCTACGCACACACCCCGGTGCGCAATGTCCGCGTGGTGGACTGCACCTTCGACGACGTCGGCAAAGACGACGTCGTCGAGGGGGTCACCAGCCTGTCGCCGACCAACGTCACGATCAACGGCCGGAAGCGGACCGAGACTATTTCGCGGTAGTCCCCGACACTGGAGTCAGCGAGAGGCCTTCCAGGAAGCGTAGTCGCGGGCGAGGAGTTCCGTCGCGTACGGGCCGAGCCAGCTGTAGTTCACGCGGCGCTCGAGTTCGATTTCCGCGAGGCTGTACCGAACGACACTGTCACGCCCTGAGTAGATCGGGCGATTCGTCCCGATCTCGTAGAACCGCGCCCAGAGGGGCGGCGCCGCGGGATCCTCGACGACGACGCGATCGATGCCGCCGGGGAGTGACGGGTCGCGACGGTCCTCGACACGGATGCCCGAGAGCTGAACCTCCTTGAACCACGACACGGCCGATTCGACGGCCGAGACGATCTCGGGCGACGGGTGGGGGATCGACATCAGGAAGCGGACGATGCCGATGCTTTCCTTGCCGCTGATGGAGGGATGCTCGTAGGCCCTGGCTTTGCGGGGCTCGAGCGTGACCTCGTCGACCTGCGCGCACCATGCCGTCAGCCGGCCGTTGACCCGGATCTGAGCCGCGAGAATCACCGCCACGCCCCTCTCGTAGGCGGTCTTCGCCCAGGCGCGCCGTTCGTGGTCGACGAACGCCAGCGGCGGCCGTGCCTCGTGCATGTCGCGCAGCAACTCCAGCACATTCGTCATCGCATCGTCGTTGAACGTGATGAGCCGTGAGTAGTCCTTGCGGAGCGGGAAAAACTGCGGCCATCCGCCGTTTGGGTACTGGGCGGCGAAGAGGAAGTCGACGCCCGCGAGGAACGCCGAGCGAAAACGATCCAGCCGCGCGGCCGCATACACGCGAGCGAGGAACCGCAACTGGGTCGTCGTTGCGCCGTTGTCGATCGTCGAGTCCGCGTCGCTCTTCGACGCGTGCACCTGCGCAAGCTCAAACGGCTCGAGGCGCCTGGCCATGTCGGTGTTCTTCGACCACCCGCCCGAGACTCGCTGAAAGACCAGGACGTTGTCGGCCACCGCAACAGCGGCGTCGCCGGCGTACCAGGCGTCCGGCTGATCGAGCACGCGCGTCCAGCCGACAGACGCGCCTGGAGCAGCGGGGTCCCGCCGCAGCGGCATCGCCTGACCAATCGGCGGGCGGATGTAAGGTCCGAGCTCCGGCCGGATGCGCCGGAGTTCGTCCGCGACCATGGCGCCGAACACCTCGCTGCCGCGCGCCGATAGATGCGTGCGGTCGAGGGTGCCATCGGCTTTGACGATGCCGAAGGCATCGCCGGCCGCCGGGCCGACACGATTGAGCAGCGCAATGCTCAGCGCGTGGAGATCGATCATCGGCGCGCCCTTGGCTGAGGCGACCGCCTTCGCGGCGTCCACGTAGGGACCCAGGTCCGATGCGATGGTCCCTGTCTCTGTGAAGTACCGCCGCGTGAGGGATGTCACGATGACCGGCTGTGCGCCAGCGGCTCGCGCGTCGTCTATGTAGCGGGCCATGTAGTCGCGGTAGGTCTTTGCCGCGTCGGTTTCGCGATCGGGGCCCTTGCCCGGCATGTCGTTGTGGCCGAACTGGATCAGGATGTAGTCGGCCGGATGCGTGAGGGCTTCGCGCCAGAGGCCCTCTTCGACGAAGCTCTTCGAGCTGCGGCCGTTCTTCGCCGCGTTGACGACCGTGGTGTGAGACGTCACCCGCGCGAGGAACCCCCGTCCCCAGCCCACCTCGTCGGTCACCGTCGAATCGCCGACGAGCATGATGCGCACGGTGCCGCCCGTCATGAACGACCATGTCGCGCCGGGCGTCCTTCCTGCGGCCGTCACCGCGTCGATGCGCCAGTAGTAGGTGGTTGCCGTCTCGAGCGCCCCCGCGTCGAATGACGTCCCGGGCTGGTTTCCCCCGAAGTGCGGCGGCATGCTCGTGCCAAGGTACACGTCGTACGACACCGCACCGGGGACGGCGGGCCATCGGAGCTGCGCGTTGGTCAGACTGACGTCGGTGGCGCCGTCGCGGGGCTGCGGTCCGGCGGGCGGCTGCGCCGCTCGGGCTCCCGCGGGGGACACTGAGGACGCGAGGCCCGCGGGGGACGCGAGGCACGTGGCGGCCAGAACGATCGCGGCGAGAGCAGCCAGGCGCATGCGACTCCTCCGTGTGCTGGCCGGCAGTATAACTTGGCTATACCACTTGGCAGCGCTGGTTCCCGGCAAAGGGACGCATACAGGCCACAGGAGGGCCACGCGAGTCGAGACGCGAACGTAGCTGCGAAGGCAGTACTTGACCACAGAACGGCAAGTGGTTATACCAATCAGGACCCGGACGGGGTCCTGAGCCTGCGGCGGGAACGAATCATCCCAAGGAGCATGGTCATGCACGTGGCGAGTCGATGGTGGGTCCGATGCGCCGTGGGCGCATTCCTCGCGGTGGGCCTGATCGTGGGAAGCACGTTCGCGCAGACCGCCGGGGCAGGCGGCCAGAACGGCCAGTCCGGCCAGCGCCCAGGCCGAAGCGACCCGGCATTTTCGCAGCCGTCCATCGCCCCGGGCACGGACTACACCGTGCCATCGGAGGCGGAGATCAAGGCCGTGCTCGATCGCATCCGCGACCACCTGGTCCGGAGCACGCCGTACCGCGTCATCGACACGGCGACGGGCCAGCCCATCACGGACTTCGCGAAGCCGACAAAGACCGCAGGTATCGATAACCGTGCTGGCGAGTTCAACGACTGGACGTACTCAATGGGCGTGGTGCTCGCGGCCATGCTGCAGGTGACGGACGTCACGGGCGACGCGAGCTTCCAGGACTATACGATCAAGAACTTCAACTTCATCTTCGAACATCTCCCGTACTTCAGGCAGCAGGCAAAGGAGTTCGGGCCCCAGAGCTACGGCTACCGGCGCCTGCTCGAGATGCGCGAACTCGACGACTGCGGAGCGATTGGCGCCGCGCTCATCAAGACCATGGCGAAGAAGCCCGACCCCCGGTACAAGGAAGGCATCGACCTCGCCGCGAACCACATCCTCACGAAGCAGCTCCGCCTGCCGGACGGCACGCTGGCGCGGCCGCGTCCGGTGCCGGTGGCCCTGTGGATCGACGATGCCTACATGAGCATCCCGTTCCTGGCGCAGATGGGGAAGACGACCGGCGACACGAAGTACTTCGACGATGCCGCGCGGCAGGTGATTGGGATGTCGGCGCGTCTCTTCGACGCATCGAAGGGGCTGTACGACCACTCCTGGTTCGCCAACATGGACGACGACGCGCGCTTCTACTGGGGGCGCGGCGACGGCTGGATGGTGATGGCCATGGCGGAACTGCTCAGCGTCATGCCCGAGTTGCACCCCGACCGCGCGAAAGTGCTCGAGATCTTCCGGCGTGCGGCGCGTGGCGCCGTCGAGACGCAGGGCGGAACCGGGCTGTGGCACCAGCTGCTCGACAAGACCGACAGCTATCTCGAAACCTCCGCGAGCGCGATGTTCACCTTCGGCATCGCCCGCGGCGTCAACCGTGGCTGGCTGCCCACCTCGTACGCTCCCGTCGCGCAGTCGGGCTGGCGAGCCCTCGAGCAGCGCGTCCGGCCGGACGGCCAGATCGAGGGGATCTGCGTCGGCACCACCGCGGCCTACGATGCGGTCTACTACTACAATCGCCCGACCGCCCTCAACGCGATGCAGGGCTACGGGCCCACGCTGATGGCCGGCGCCGAAGTGCTGACGATGATCAGGAGCTTCGAGATTCGGCGCGTCAACAACACGTTCTACTACTTCGCGAAGCAGAAGTAGCGTCACCCGGGAGACCGTCCATGACACGCTCGCCGATCGCGCTCATCAGTGTCGTCCTCGTCTGCGTGCTGGGGCAGCCGGCGCCCGCGGCCGGACCAGGGGCCGTCGTTACCGTCAGGAACGCCCTCGATCTGGCGCGGCCGTCCGAGACCATCGTGCTCGGAGCGGACGTGATCCGGAAGGCCATGAGCGTCGACGACGTCCGCAAGATCCACGTCGCAGACGATGCCACTGGCAAGGAAGTCCTGGCGCAGCCGATCGACACGAACGACGACGGCACGTTCGACGAGATCGTGTTCCAGGCGGACATGGCGCCGAAGGCCACGCGAACCTTCTCGCTCAGCGTCGGCGAGCGGCAGGTGTTCACGCGCGACCAGTTCAAGGCCTACGGCCGGTTCGTGCGCGAGCGGCGCGACGACTATGCGTGGGAGAACGATCGCACGGCGCACCGGATCTACGGCAAGGCGCTCGAGACCTGGGCGCAGGAGCCGCTTACCAGCAGCTCCGTGGACGTGTGGTTCAAGCGCACGCGCCGGCTCGTGATCAACGACTGGTACATGGTCGACGACTACCATCGCGACAACGGCGACGGCGCGGACATGTACTCGGCCGGGAAGAGCCGGGGCTGCGGCGGGAACGGGATCTGGGACGGCGGCAAGCTCTACTCGTCCACGAACTTCGTCGACTCGCGATCGCTCGCCAACGGGCCCATCCGTGTGATGTTCGAACTGACGTACCCCGCGTGGGACGCGAACGGCAAGCGGATCGCCGAGGTGAAGCGGATCACGCTCGATGCCGGCCAGAATCTCAACCGGTTCGAGAGCCGCTACAGCGCAACACCCGCCGGGGCGCTCGCGCAGGCTGCCGGGATCAAGAAGCATCCCGAGGGCCTCGTGGCGCGCGACAAGGCGCGCGGCCTGCTTCGCACGTGGGAGCCCGTCAAGGCCGACGGCAGCCACTTCGGGTGCGCTGTCGTGGCCGATCCGGCCCAGGTTTCCGACTTCGCCGAAGCCGACGGCAACGTCCTCATGGTGACCGGTGTGCCGGCGAACGGCCAGGTGACGTACTACGCGGGCGCTGGGTGGGACAAGAGCGGGGACTTCACGGCCGTCGAGGACTGGGACCGCTACCTGGACCAGGCGGTCCGGCGCCTGGCGTCGCCGCTCGCGGTGACCATCGCGGTGCGCTAGCGGGCGGCCACGGTGGGCCGCCCCCACATTGCCGCCGTAGGGGAGAACAGGGGTCGGGACGAATTATGCAAACCGCTCGCTGTCGATTACAAAACTGAAATTTCCCGGCAATAGGAGAATGCCCACGTGACGGACATCCGCCATGACACCGTCTTCGTCATCACCAGTGAGACACTCGGTCGCGGAGACGACGAACTGGGCCGGCAGTTGATGGCGAAGTTCGTGCTCCAACTGTCTCAGCAGCGGCCTAAGCCTCATGCCGTGCTCTTCTACAACGCCGGCGTCAAGCTGCTCACCCACAACTCCGCGAGTCTGGACGGTTTCCGCGCGATCGAGCACGACGGCGTCGACCTGGTCGCCTGCGGGACCTGTGTGGACTTCTTCGCCATCCGGGACGTGCTTGCGGCAGGCCGCATCTCCGACATGCGCGAGATCGTCGCAACAATCAACGCGGCCGCGAAAGTCGTGACCATCTGACAGAAGTGCCGGGCACCTTCTGCACACTGAACCGCGCGGGCGGCCACGGGGGGCTGCCCCTACATTGCCCTCGTGTGGGAGCGCCCCCACGTCGATCCCGTAGGGGCCGACCCCTGTGTCGGCCCGACGGAGGAAACTGGGGGGCGGGGCCCTTCTTATGTATGTCCTGAAATGATTGGGAGAGGGTCAATGACGCGCACCACGCAGGTTCTCGGCACGCTGCTACTGACGGTACTGACAGCCCGGTCTGCCATCGCCCAGGTACCAACGCCTCCCGCCGCGAAGCCGGCGACGCTGACGAAACCGGCCGCGGGAGCCCCGGCGGGCCCCTTCACGGTCGCGTCTCCCAACGGGTCGCTCGCCGTCACCGTGGACACCGTCGGGCAGGTCCGCTGGGCCGTCGCGCTGGGAGGACGCCAGATCCTGCGCCCGTCCCGCATCGGCATGGTGCTGGACGGCGGTCGTCAACTCGGCCAGGCCCCACGCGTCCTCGGCAGCAGCGTGCGATCCGAGGACAGGATTCTCACGCCGGTGGTGCGCATCAAGCGCGCCGAGATCCGCGATCGCTACAACGAGCGCCGCATCGATTTCGCTGGCGACTACGCCC
>JAPKZP010000101.1 GCA_026393735.1 Acidobacteriota bacterium | reverse complement strand
TTCCGCCATGCTCCACAACCTCCACAGCTGAGCCTCGGAAGTTAGATCTTGAACAAGTCGTCGAAGGCGCTGCGAGCCGTGGTCTGCCGCACGGACCCCGTTTCCCGTTCGACGGTACTCCGCGCTTCGAACAGATTGCAGGTGGTGAGCGCGTCCTTCGGGCTGATGCGCGCCGGAATGGTCTGCATGCACTCGTAACGGGCCGCGGGATTGAACGAGTCGCACTGCGCGCAGCAGTGGAGCGGCATGTTGCACTTCGTGCAGGTCGACGAGACCAGCACAACCGCGTTCACGAGATTCCCGCAGCGGTGGCAGCGGACGACGGTGCGGAAGCCCGGCATGTTGGGCGTGCGCGGGCCGGGC
This sequence comes from Acidobacteriota bacterium, assembly GCA_026393735.1. Lineage (GTDB taxonomy): Bacteria > Acidobacteriota > Vicinamibacteria > Vicinamibacterales > JAKQTR01 > JAKQTR01. The sequence continues at coordinate 6,615 of JAPKZP010000101.1, read as the reverse complement.
GAACGGTCTTCCGGGCGGGGCTTCGGCTTGGCACCCTGGTCGCCGTCGCGCTTCGGCGCGCGATCGCGGTCGTCGTCCTGGTAGCCACGCTGGCGGTACTTGCGATCACTCATGGCGCACGCTCCCCGTCGGTCGTCCGGGGACAGGATTACGGGAGGGGGCCTGGCGTTTGGTTCGGGCGGAGAGCCCGAGACGAGAAAGGCCGCCATTCGGCGGCCTCACTCTATCACACGGCGGCGGGGTCGTCGTCAGCGATTCTCAGGCGCCCCGTTCAGCACCCAGGTCTTGATCAGGTTCGCATTCGTGGCGCGATCGGCGGGCAGGTAGTTGTACATCGATCCGCCGGACTGGGTCTTCGTGACCAGCCTGGACGAGGCGCTGCCTGCAACGACGACGCTCATGGTGCCCGCGTAGGTTGAGAAGTTGCTGTGGCAGCGCGTGCAACTCGACGCCAGGATCGGCTTGATGTCCTGCGTGTAGGCAACGGCTGTCGGCGTGGGTGTCGGTGTCGGTGTCGGCGTGGGTGTCGGCGTGGGCGTGGGTGTAGGCGTGGGTGTAGGCGTGGGTGTCGGTGTCGGCGGGGGAGTCGTCGTGGTGCTCGACGACGGGGCCGTCGGAACCACGCTTCCCTCGTTCTCGTCGTTGTCGTGTTCCTTGGCGCAGGCCGTAAGGAACAGACCCGAGGCTATGACCAGAGCCAGTGCCGCTGACAGCCATCGTTTCTTCATGGGAGCCTCCTGTGTGCGCGCTCTATAGGGTTGCCTGGGCCGAATCGTTTGCAAAATCAGTGCCCAAGGACATTAGACGCAGGATTGATCTTCTGGCCGGGATCTTTCGCCGAAAGCGGTCAATGGCTTCGCACCTGACTCGCGAGGAATGCGCTCCACGGGTGACACGATGAGGTCGGAGGAGTACAGCGCGCGCGATCGGGCGACGGCACGCTTGCGCGCGTGAACCCGCGGAACAACGCGTGAACGATTGTTCACGCTGGCATGTTCATGCACCCTGTTGCATGGGACCTCGATCTTCAGGGAATTCTGTAGTATTCTGCGTAAAATCGACACAACTTAACGATCGTCCCCCATGTCCCAGATCTTCCATCCGAGCGCGAACGGGATTGCCCGCGCCATTGTCATCGGCCTGATTGTCGTGGCCGCGACCGGCGGGTACATCGTCTACGAAATCGGCAGGACTCCGTACGTCACGCGGGCCTACGAGGCGCGCCAGCAGCCGATCCAGTTCAGCCATGAGCGTCACGTGGCCGGAAACGGGCTCGATTGCCGGTACTGCCATACGTCTGTCGAAAAGGGGGCGGCGGCGGGCATTCCGCCGACGAAGACGTGCATGAACTGCCACGCCCAGATCTTCTCGAGCAGCCCGTACCTGGAACCCGTGCGGTCGAGCTACGCGAACGATGTTTCGATCCAGTGGATCAAGGTGCACGACCTGCCGGATTTCGTATATTTCAACCACAGCATCCATGTCGACAAGGGCGTCGGCTGCACGACGTGTCACGGCCGCGTGGACCAGATGCCCCTGATGTGGACCGTGCATTCGCTCCAGATGGAATGGTGCCTCGACTGCCACCGGAGTCCGGAGAAGTACTTGCGTCCCCGGTCGGCGGTCTTCAAGGTGGACTATCAGCCCCCGCCCGATCAGATCGCGCTCGGCGGGGAGCTGGTGAAGGCGTACAAGGTCAAGTCGCTGACCAGCTGTTCGACGTGCCACCGGTAGCCGTGCGCAGGCACGGACGGGGTGGTCCGTCGGATTGAGGGTGCGCCCCCGGCGCGCTCGCAGAACATGACGATACGGTCGGATTCAGGCATGAGCGAACATCACGATCTCGACCTCTCCGCAATTCGGGCACGGCTGGACGGGACCAGCGGTCCAGAGTACTGGCGCAGCCTCGACGAACTGGCCAACTCCGAGGCATTCCAGGCCTATCTCCACCGCGAGTTTCCCGAGCAGGCGTCGGAATTCACCGACCCGGTGGGTCGCCGCCAGTTCCTGCGGCTGATGGGCGCCTCGCTGGCGCTGGCCGGGGTGAGCGCGTGCACGAAGCAGCCGGCGGAAGCCATCGTGCCGTACGTGCGCGCCCCCGAGGAGATGGTCCCGGGCAAGCCGCTGTTCTTTGCGACCGCGCTGACGCTCGGTGGCTACGCGACGGGCGTGCTGGTCGAGAGCCACGAGGGCCGGCCGACGAAGATCGAGGGCAATCCCGAGCATCCGGCCAGCCTGGGCGCGACCGACATCTTCATGCAGGCGGCCATCCTGGCCCTGTACGACCCCGACCGTTCCCAGACGCTGAGCCACCTGGGCGACATCCGTACGTGGAGCGCCTTTGTCGGCGCCTTCCGCGCCGTGGTCGAGCCGAAGCGCGCGTCGGAGGGCGCGGGCATCCGGGTTCTCACGGAGACGGTGACGTCTCCCACGCTGGCGCGGCAGATCCGGGAGATGCTCGCCGACTTCCCCGCCGCGAAGTGGCACCAGTTCGACGCCGTGAACCGCGACAACGTCCGCGCCGGCTCGACGGCGGCGTTCGGCAGCCACGTCGAGACCCGCTACCAACTCGACAAGGCCCGGGTGATCGTGTCGCTCGACGCCGATGTCCTCGGCGCGATGCCGGGATCGGTACGCTACATCCACGACTTCGCGGCCGGGCGGCGCGTGCGGGGCGCGACGGGGGACATGAGCCGCTTGTACGTGGCCGAGAGCGCCCCGACCAACACGGGCGGGAAGGCCGACCACCGGATCGCGATCAAGCCGAGCGCTCTGGAAGCGGTCGCTGGCGCGCTGGCGCGCGCGGTTGGCGTGCCCGGCGCGCCGCAGGCGCCGGCGCCGGAGGCGGCGCGCACGGTCCTGGATGCGGCGGCGCGGGATCTGCTCGCGAACAAGGGTGCTTGCCTCGTGGTGGCGGGCGATGAGCAGCCGGCGGCCGTGCATGCCCTCGCGCACGCGATCAACGCTGCCCTCGGCAACGTCGGGACGACAGTCGTCTACACGGATCCGGTCGAGGCCGAGCCGGTGGACCAGGTCCAGTCGCTGCGTGACCTGGTGGCGGACATGAACGGCGGCACGGTGGACCTGCTGCTGATCCTCGGCGGCAACCCGGTGTACACGGCGCCGGCTGATCTGAAGTTCGGCGATGCCCTCCGGAAGATCGCGTTCACCGCTCACCTGGGCCTCTACGAGGATGAGACGGCGGCACTGTGCCAGTGGCACGTCCCCGAGGCACATCCGCTCGAGGCCTGGGGCGACGCGCGGGCGTGGGACGGCACGGCGACCATCATGCAGCCGCTCATCGCCCCGCTCTACGGGGGCCGGTCGGCGCACGAACTGCTGGCTGCCTTCTCGTCCGCGCCTGGGCGCTCGGCGTACGATCTCGTGCGTGACACGTGGAAGAAGACCGCCAGCGAGGCTCGCGTGACCGACTTCGAGGGCTACTGGCGCAAGTCGGTGCACGATGGCGTCGTGGCCGGCACCGCGTTCGCGCCGAAGGCCGTGACGCTCGGGACCATCTCTGCCGCCGCTGGATCGGCCCCGAAGACGGCCAGCGGGCTCGAATGCGTCCTGCGCGCGGACCCGACGGTGCACGATGGCCGCTTCGCGAACCTCGGCTGGCTTCAGGAGCTGCCAAAGCCGTTCACGAAGCTGACCTGGGACAATACGGTCCAGTTCGGCCCGGCGACCGCCGCGCGCCTGGGCATCAAGAACGAGGACGTGGTCGAGGTGAGGGTACGAGGCCGCCGGCTTCAGGGTCCCGCGTGGATCGTGCCCGGCCAGGCCGACGACACGGTGACCGTGCACCTGGGCTACGGCCGGACGCGGGCGGGCCGCGTCGGGAACGGGGTGGGCTTCGATGCCTACGCCGTCCGCACGAGCGACGGGCTGTGGTGGATGGACGGCGCCGCGGTCAGGAACTCCGGCGTCAGCACGCCCCTCGCCAGCACGCAGCTCCATCACGACATGGACGGCCGCGCGATCATCCGCACCGGCACGCTCGACCAGTACGTAAAGAACCCCGGGTTCGTGAAGGCGATGGAGCCCGATCCGCCGAAGACGCTCACGATGTACCCGCCGCACGAGTACAAGGGCTACGCGTGGGGCATGGCGGTCGACATCAACGCCTGCGTCGGCTGCAACGCGTGCGTCGTGGCGTGCCAGTCGGAGAACAACATCCCGGTGGTCGGCCGGGAGCAGGTTGCCAAGGGCCGCGAGATGCACTGGATCCGGGTCGACACCTACTACAAGGGACCGGCCGAGCATCCCGAAGCCTACCATCAGCCGGTCATGTGTCAGCACTGCGAGAACGCGCCGTGCGAGGTGGTGTGCCCGGTCGCCGCGACCGTCCACAGCGATGAAGGCCTGAACGACATGGTCTACAACCGCTGCGTGGGCACGCGCTACTGCTCGAACAACTGTCCGTACAAGGTGCGGCGCTTCAATTTCCTGCTGTACCAGGACTGGGACACGCCGACGCTGAAGATGGGCCGCAATCCCGACGTCTCGGTGCGCAGCCGCGGCGTGATGGAGAAGTGCACGTACTGCGTGCAGCGCATCACGCGCGCCAAGATCGACAGCGAGAAGGAAGACCGGCAGGTGCGCGACGGCGACATCGTCACGGCGTGCCAGCAGTCGTGCCCGGCCGAGGCGATCGTGTTCGGCAACATCAACGATCCGGAGAGCCGCGTCGCACGGCTCCGGGCCGAGGCGCTCAACTACTCGCTCCTCGGCGAGCTGAACACGCGCCCGCGGACGACGTACCTGGCGGCGCTGAAAAACGTGAACCCCGAGCTCGGTCACGCGACCGGCGCCGGGGATGACACACACGAGTAAGAGTCAGAAGCATGGCCGACACCACCACGATGCCTCCTCCGGGCGCGCCCCGCGAGCAGCAGGCCGTCTACCTCGCGCCGGGCCACTCGTTCGCCACGGTCACGGACAAGATCAGCTCCATCGTCCTGACGCAGAAGTTCTCGATGGGCTGGCTGCTCGGCCTGGGCGTCTCGGCGACGCTGGCCAGCCTCCTGTTCGTGTCGGTCGGCTACCTGTTCGTCAAGGGCATCGGGATCTGGGGCAACAACATCCCGGTCGGCTGGGCGTTCGACATCACGAATTTTGTGTGGTGGATCGGGATTGGCCACGCGGGCACGCTGATTTCCGCGATCCTTTTGCTGCTGCGCCAGCAGTGGCGCACCTCGATCAACCGGTTCGCCGAGGCCATGACGCTCTTCGCCGTGGCCTGCGCCGGCATGTTCCCGCTCATCCACGTCGGCCGGCCGTGGCTCGCCTACTGGCTGCTGCCGATTCCAAACACGATGGGCATGTGGCCGCAGTTCCGGAGCCCGCTCATCTGGGACGTGTTCGCCGTCTCCACCTACGCGACGGTGTCGCTGCTCTTCTGGTACGTCGGCCTCATCCCCGACCTCGCGACGCTGCGCGATCGCACGACCTCGAAGATCGGCCGCGTGATCTACGCGATTTTCGCCCTGGGCTGGCGCGGATCGGCCATGCACTGGCACCGGTACGAGACGGCGTACCTGCTGCTGGCCGGCCTGGCGACGCCGCTCGTGGTCTCGGTGCACACGGTCGTGAGTTTCGACTTCGCCGTGTCGGTGCTGCCGGGCTGGCACACCACGGTGTTCCCGCCGTACTTCGTCGCGGGCGCCATCTATTCGGGTTTCGCCATGGTGCTGACGCTGGCGATTCCCATCCGCGCCGTCTACGGGCTGCAGGACTTCATCACCATGAAGCACCTGAACGTGATGGCGAAGGTCATGCTCGCGACCGGCCTCATCGTGGCGTACGGGTACTCGATGGAGGTCTTCATCGCCTGGTACAGCGGCAACCAGTACGAACGGTTCATGATCCTGAACCGCATGACGGGCCCGTACTGGTGGTCTTACTGGGGCTTGATCCTGACCAACGTCCTGATCCCCCAGATGCTGTGGTTCAAGCGCTTCCGCACCAGCGTCGTGGTGCTCTGGTGCCTGTCGATCGTCATCAATGTCGGGATGTGGCTCGAGCGGTTCGTCATCATCGTCACGAGCCTGCACCGCGACTTCCTGCCCTCGTCGTGGGGGATGTACTCGCCGTCCATCTGGGACTGGACGACCTACATCGGCACGATCGGGCTGTTCCTGACGTTGCTGTTCCTGTTCATCCGGTTCCTGCCGGTGATCTCGATCTTCGAGATGCGCACGATGGTGCCGGCAGCAAAAGTCGAGGGACGGGGGGAGTAGTGGTTTGGGGTTCGGGGCACCCGCGGCACGTCGCAACGTGGGCGCTCCCGCAGAGCAAGGACTGACGGTTATGGACCAGACACAGACCTACGGCCTCGTGGCCGAGTTCGACAGTCCGACGGCGCTGGTGCACGCGGCCAACAAGGCCCGCGAGGCCGGCTACCGCAAGATGGACGCGTACTCGCCGATGCCGATCGAGGAACTCCACCATGCCCTCGGGCTGCCCAATACACGGCTGCCCTGGATCGTGCTGGGCGGAGGCCTGACCGGCGCCCTGGCCGGCTACGGCCTGCAGTACTGGGCCTCGACCATCGCCTACCCGTTCAACATCGGCGGCCGCCCGCTGCACAGCTGGCCGTCCTTCATCGTGCCG
>JAPKZP010000603.1 GCA_026393735.1 Acidobacteriota bacterium | reverse complement strand
TCTCGATGGCCTTGGCCTCGACGGTCTTCGAGATGTCGGCCGTCGCGGTGTTCACCACCGGCGCCTCGGCCTCGACGGTAATCGTCTCGGACAGGCCGCCAACCTCGAGCGCGACGTCCACCTTGACCGTGTCGTTGACGTTCAGGACGATGCCGGTGCGGGTGACCGTCTTGAAGCCGGACAGCTCGACGTCGACGCTGTACTGGCCGATCGGCAAGAACTCCAGCCGGTAGGCGCCGACCTCGTTGGTGGGCACCGTGCGGGTGAAGCCGGTCTCGACGTTCTTCGCGGTCACGGTCACGCCGGGCATCGCGCCGCCACTCGAGTCCGTAATGGTCCCGACAATGGTGGCAGCGGTCACCTGGGCACTGGCGACGGACGCCAGCGGGAACGCCATGACGATGGCGAGCAGCGCAGCAATGAACGTCGTCTTCTTGATCACAACACACCCCTCAGTTGCGGACCTGGGCGGACAGGATGCCGGCGCGGCACTTTTGTCCCGATGCGAGACAATATAGCGATCGCAATCACGTGTCAAGCCATTTTGCCGTCGGCATATTCACGAAATTACTAAACAATTTGCCTTGACCGCATCGCCCCACATGCCTCATATTGTCCGCCGAGCAGACAAACGCACGCTCCCGCCGTGAGTTCTGCCGCGTGACCGACTGATTGACACCCGTGATGAAACGCATCCAGTCCGAGCCGATTCGCGTCGCCCGCCGCGGGACCTCCCGGGAGATCAACCGCCAGATCCTCCTGAATCTCGTCCGCGCCTGGCAGCCCCTCTCCCGCGCCGATCTCGCGCGACTCATGGGCACCCGGCGCGGCGCCATCAGCCTCATCGTCAACGACCTCATCGCCGAGGGCGTCCTCTTCGAGGGCGCCAAGGGCGAGGCCCCCCGCGGCCGCAAGCCCCAGTTCCTCTACGTCGACTCGCGCAAGCGCTGTGTCATCGCCGTCGACGTGCGGCCCACGCGTACGTCCTACATGGTCACGGACCTGCTCACGGAGCCGCTGATCGGGGTGTCGACGTACCTCACCCAGACGGACCCCGGGCGCTTCGTCAAAACGCTTGCCGCGCGCCTGCGCCGCCTCCTTGACGACCACCAGGATCTCGGCAAGTGCGAGGGCATCGGCGTCGTCGTCCCTGGCATGGTGGACCGCTCGGGCTCGTGCATCTCGTTTGCGCCGCGCCTCGGCTGGCGGGATTTCCCGTTGCGGGATCTGCTCGCGAAGGAAACCGGCCTGCCCGTGCACATCGAGAACTCCGGCCGCGCCTGCGCCATCGCCCAGGTGTGGGGCGCGCGCCGCGAGACGGGACGCACCAACGACTTCGTGTTCCTGTCGGTGTGGGAAGGCCTCGGCGTCGGGTTCGTCGTCAACGGCGAGGTCGTCCGCGGACGCCACAACGTTGCGGGCGAGTTCGGGCACACGCCGCTGAATGTCGACGGACCTCTGTGCGCGTGCGGTGCCAAGGGATGCTGGGAGGCCTACGTGTCGAACATCGCCACGCTTTCCCGCTACTTCGGCCGCGAGATATCGCCGCACGGGCCAATCCCTCCAGAAATCGCGTCGTTCACCATGGACGACCTCGTCGCGCGCGCCCGCGGCGGCGAGCGGGGAGAGGAGGAGCGAGAGAGCCATGACCCAGAAGATGATATGGTACGGACGGCTGTGCGGACGAAGCTGGGCCTTCGGATGGGATGCACTCAAAAGCCTGCCAGGTCTTGCCGTCCGCACGGGGAGTCTGTATGTCGCGGGGGCTACTTAAGGCATCCAAAGGATGGGAAATAGGGGCTATTTCGGAACGGGATTCTCATCCGGGGCGGGAGGGGGTAGCGATTTCGGCCGTCCCCACCG
>JAPKZP010000772.1:599-1697 GCA_026393735.1 Acidobacteriota bacterium | reverse complement strand
GCCGCCACCGCCGCCGCCACGGTCGCCGCCGAAGCCGCCCGCACGCTCCGTGCGCGGACGCGCCTCGTTGACCGTCAGGTTCCGTCCGCCGTACGGCTTGTCGTGCAGCTCGGCGATCGCTTTCTGCGCGTCGGCGTCAGTGGCCATCTCGACGAACGCGAACCCGCGGGCACGGCCGGTGGCCATGTCGCGCATCACGCTCACCGATTCGACCGCGCCGCATGCGGCGAACAGATCCTGGAGATCCTGCTCACCGGCGGTATACGGGATATTGCCGACGTACAACTTTCTACCCATTGCAACTGCTCCTCGTCTCTTTTCACGAGACACTGGACGGCCGGCCGAGCCAGCCGTCATTCACACTCGGCGATTCCACATGGATCGCCCCTCGATGGCAGCTCGTGACTGAGCGGAAACATCGCGGCAGGAGCGAGTCGAAGGCGACTCGATTCGGCTCTCAACGCGGGTGCTGCAGAAGGCGGGCTTCCACCTGACACAAATAGTGTAGCACGACATGCAAGTTTTCGCCCGTCAGGCGAAGACGAGACTTCTGAACGCCGCCGGCGCATGAAAGCTCGGTCCGTCGGGCGGGGACCACGCCGCGTAAATCGCGTCCCGCTCGGGCTCGGCGGGCCCGTGAGGCCGCTTGATGCGGAACACGTTGAACCGCCACCGGTCGCCCGGCTGCGGCGGGACGCGCGGGTCGATCTGCGGCGCCATGCCCGCCAGTCCCTTCCAGGGCATCCACGCCAGCGCCACCCAGCTCTGCGACGACAGGCCGCCGCACGAACCCGGGACGACGGTGCTCTCGAAACCGCGCCAGCTCCACGCGATGTCACTCTTCAGCGCGGGCCACGGGTCGTGGATATGCAGGTCGGTCACGATGTTGATCGGGCTGATCTCGACCTCGGCGTAGTGGCGGCCGGTACCCGTGGGATCCAGGAAGATCTCGACGACTTCCTCCTCCCAGATCGGATCGTTGTGCCGCGTCATCGTGTGCCAGGGCCGATCGTCGCAGGCGTCGAAGCGTATGGCGAGGCCGTTCTCGTTCCACAGCGCGCGGAATGTCGTGCAGTACTGCGTCGGGCCCCAGGCAAT
>JAPKZP010000772.1:0-587 GCA_026393735.1 Acidobacteriota bacterium | reverse complement strand
CGGACCGCCCGGTACTCGGCCTCCGGTGGAAGCGGGGGCGCATTCCGGAACATCTCCGCCATGGTGTCCTCTCCGGGACCGGGGCCCTCCCGGCGTGAGGCGGCGTACCTCGGGCCGCGAGTGCGACTGACGGCGACGTCTGACAGGGCTGAACAGGGCCAGTATCCGACCACCGGGCGGGCCAGTCAAGCGGGGTCGGGGGCGGCTTGACCCCACCACCGGCGGGCGGTACATTTCGCGGTGCCTCCCGTGATGTCGCCCCCGCGGCTTCTACCCGAAAGGCAGATAGCCATGCTCAAGCGTCTCTGTGTCCTCACCGTCCTGGCCTGTTCGCTCACAATGGTGGCGATGGCCCAGCAGGCTCCGCCGCCCGCGGCTGACAATCCGCTGCTCCGGGAATGGACGACGCCGTTCGGCGTGCCACCCTTTGCCGAGATCAAGCCGGAGCACTTCGTGCCCGCGATCAGGGAAGGGATCGCCCGGCAGCGGAACGAGATCGAGGCGATCGCCACGAATCCCCAGCCGCCGACGTTCGCCAACACCGTCGAGGCGATGGAGAACGCGGGCGAACTGCTGGGAAAGGTGAA
>JAPKZP010000283.1 GCA_026393735.1 Acidobacteriota bacterium | reverse complement strand
CGCGCCGGTCGACGAGCGTCTGCACTTCAGCGTCGGTCTTCAGTTCGCTCGTCACCGAGAAGGCGCCGAACGTCGACGCGAGCGACCGCGCCAGCATCCGATCCACTTCGCTCGCGACCACGCCCGTCAGCGTCACGCGCCCGCGCTCGACGATGATGTGGATCGGCGGATTGGACATCGACGCGTACTGCCAGAACGCCGAACTGCCGTAGATGGCCCGCGCCACCGCGTAGCGCAGATCGTCGTCGAAGCCCGAGACGGGCAGCACGCCGATCCGGTTGTTCACGCGGGTGATCCCCGCGATCTTCCCGACGCGCTTCTCGATGTCGTTCCGCTTGAAGGGCATCGTGACCCTTCCCTGCAGGGTGATCACGCCACCCTCGACGGCGGCGCTGACGTCGTCGAAAATCGTGAACTGCGGGTACGTGAGCACCGCGTTCGACACGTCCTTGAAGATCTCATCGCCCTTGCGCTCGTCCTGGGCCCATGCCGGCACGGCGAATACCGCGAGCAGCAGGAAACTTGCGCCGAGGATTCTCGCAATCATGGTCTCGCTCCTTGCCTGACGGCTCTCTCGCCTGGGGGCTGACCGGCGCCGGCTTTGCCAGTCCATGCCAGCGAAGAGCACTGCTGCACGGATCACTATCAAGGCCCATGCCAGACGGGAGTCGTAGGAATCGGCCGTAATATCGAGGAGTCGGCGGCCGAGGCCGGCGGACTGACGCATGGCGAGGACGCAGCCGTGCCCCGGATGAGACTCGGAAGCACCTCGGCCACCCGCGGCCGACGATCCGGGTCGCGTTCTTCTATCTAGAGCAGCGAGACCGTGAGGATGCCGGCGCCGACCAGGAGGACCTGGCGGATCGCCCCGCCTTCGAGCGGGTTGTGGTGCAGGCTGGGAATCAGGTCTGACATGGCGATGTAGAGGAAACTGGCGGCCGCCACCGGCAGGAAGAACGGGAGAATGTCCGGGAGGCGACTGATGATGAAGCCCGCCATCAGCACGCCGACGATGGCGGATGAGCCCGACAGCACGTTCAGCCACAGTGCTCGCGTCCGCGAGTAGCCGGCGTGCAGCAGGATCGCGAAGTCACCCACTTCCTGCGGGATTTCGTGCGCCGCAACGGCCAGGGCCGTCGTGAGGCCGAGGGGAATCGACACGTAGGTCGCGGCCGCGATCACGGTCCCGTCAATGAAGTTGTGCACGGCATGGCCGATGAGGATCAGTGGCGCGGCCGCCGCGTGCTCGGCGCAGTGGTCGTCGTGACAGTGGTGCCACAGGACGACCTTCTCGAGGATGAAGAACACCAGGATGCCGCAAAGCAGCGTAGCGAACACCGGCGTCGGCTTCAGCGACTGAAGCGCCTCGGGAATCACGTCGAGCAGCGCGACGCCAAGCAGCGTGCCCACGGCGTAGCTGACGAGCCACGGCACGAGTTTCGCGCGGACCTGCTCACGGAACAGAAGCAGGGCGGCTCCAAGCAGGAGGCCGCCCAGACTTCCGAGGATGGCGAAGCCGATCGCGACGAGGAGAAGCGGCACGGGGGAATCTTACTACGAGGCCACGTAACCCCGCCTCGCCCGCACTTTATAGTCGCGGTTGCGGATCTCAACGCGGATGTCGTGCCAGCGCCCGTCCTTGGCCGCCGCAGCGGGGTACGCCAGGTAGTACTGCCGGCTGAGTTCGTCCGCGACCCGCGCCGTCGCCGGGTCGAGGTCGCGCGCGGAGCGGATGATTTCCGTACGGCCGCCGCTGTCGTCGGTCATGCCGCGCAACGCGCCCTCGTTGACGCCCGCGTCCGCGTTCCAGCCGCCACCCTGCGGACGGGGACGGCCGCCGCCGGGCAAGGGGAAGGGAATCTGGATCGGAGGCCACTGCGAGCGGGGGCGCTGCGACGTGCGCTGCGCGTCGCCCGTGCCGTCGATGCCAATCGCATACACGAGCACTTCCGACTCGCGGATGATCTGCCGGGTCTCGTTCGCGGTCGTGTGGCTCCCGGTGTCGTTGCCGTCCGAGATGATCACGAGCGCCTTCTTGCGGTGCACGCCCGTCTGCGCCAGCGGCACGGCTTCCGCCACGGTGTCGTAGAGCACCGTCTCGCCCTTGGGCGAGATGCGCCCGAGCTGCCACCGCAGCCTGTCGCGATCCCGGGTCCAGTTCTGCACGAGGTCGGCGTCGTCGCTGAAGCGATAGAGGAAGATCTCGTCCTCCGGCCCGAGCAGGTCGTAGAGGAACCGGTTGAGCGCATCCTGCGCGGACCGGATCTTCTCGCCGGCCATCGACCCGGACGTGTCGAGGACGATGCCCAGGCTCACCGGCACGCGCTCGTTGCTGAAATACGACACCGGTTGCGCGACGCCGTCTTCATAGACGATGAAGTCCTCGCGCGTGAGGTTCGGGACGAAGCGTCCGTACGCATCGGTGACCGTCGCCGAGACATTGACCAGGTCCACGCCGGTCTTGAACCGGAACCGCGGATCCTGCTGCCCGTCGACCACTGGCGACGCGAGCAACGCGATGGCGCCCACAATCGCTCCGGCGCCCCACGAACGCAGACGGTGCGATGAACTTGTGCGCATAACAGACTCCTTCGTCCTCACCGATCAACGACCGAAAGATGTCGCGGTTCCAACCGCGGGGGTCACCAGCTTCGTGGTACGGCCAGTTTGCGCCACGAGCACGGCTTGCGATGCCGGCTGCATGGCCGCCCGCTGGGCGATGGCGGCGCGAACCGGCGCCCGGTCGGACGGCGCGGCCGCCGCGCGGCGGTCGATGTGCGGCACCGGCGCCGACGCCACGCGGAAGCTGACGCGGTAGCGGCCCACGCGTTCACCGCCCGTCACCGGCACGGTGAATGCGGTCTCGCCACCAGGCGCGAGCACCGGTTCGAACACCCGAGCCTGCGTCGTCCCGATGTACCCGCCGTTGCGGTCGAACAGGAAGACTACGGCCATGAGATCGGCGATGGCGGCGCCACCGTCCGGATTCCTGACCAGGCCGTGGATGGAGAACTGCGTGCCTGTCCGCCCGTGATCGAGCGCCACCAGCTCGAGTGGCGAGGCGACGTGCGCCGCAGCGGGCGAAGCCGTTGTGCGCGCCGCATGTGTCGGATTCAGCGCGAGGACGACGCCGAACGCCACGACCAGCATGGCGGAACCCAGGGCAACCGCCATCGTCAGGCGCCGGCCGTTGCTCGTGATGGGCTCGACTTCCTTGAAGAGGTCGACGTCGACGGCGCGCGCTTCGGCCTCGCGGCGCGCCTGCCGGCGGTCGAGCACGAGATCCGTCCACTGCGGATCGCGGGCTGCGTCGTCATCGGCGTGACGCGCGGCCACGCGTGCGGAACTGGAGACTGCGGGCGAGAGCGAGCGGGCGGCCGGCCGAACCTCCATGGCCGGCTCGGCAACGAGCGAATCCGCCTCGACGGCCGCGGCCGAGAGATCGGAGACGCGCTCGGCGGACCGACGACGCTCCAGCGAGAGGACGCGCCACGTGATGACGCCCATGACGACCGCGATCGTCAGCGAGACGCCCGTGACTGCTACGAGAAGGATGTCAATCATGACTCGCTCCACCTGTCACCGCAGCTTGAACTCAACCGCCACTTCAACCACCACGTCGACCGGCTGACCGAGCCGGCGTGCGGGCCCGAATCGCCACTGCCGAACCGCCTCGACCGCCCGTTCGTCCAGTCCCGATCCCAGCCCGTGCAAGACGCGAACCGCGCCGACCGACCCGTCACGCTGCACCACGATCTCGAGCACGACCTCGCCCGTGATGCCCTTCTGGCGCGCCGCCTCGGTGTAGGTCGGCCTGACCTCGCGCAGGATCGTCGGCGGCTCGACTCCGCTGCCGGGCCGGTAGGGCCCGCCGCCAGTCCCGCCGCCGGACCCGGGTCCGATGCCCGTTCCCGTGCCTTCGCCGGCTCCCGTGCCAACGCCGGACCCGGTTCCGCCGCCGGTCCCAGGTCCATGACTCTCCGCGTCCGCGGTGCTCGCCTCGAAGACGCCGGTCCGGTCGCGCGCGTCACCAGGCATCGCCACGACCGGTGCGATGATTGGCGGCAACTGCTCCGCAGCCAGCACCGGCTTGGGCGCCTCGGCCGGCGTTTCCGCCGGCGCCACCATCGGGGCCGGGCGCCTCTCAGGTACCGGGCTGCTCACTGGGGACTTGCCGCGACGTTCAGCCTTCGGTGCGGGCGCCAGATCGCGGCGTCCACCACCACCGCCGCCGCCGCCGGGCCCCGGGGTCATGAGGTACACCATGCGCAGCGGTGCAAGCGCGTCAGTTGTCCGTACCGTCGACGCCGACGGTGAATCCATGCTGACGCTCGCCAGCACCATCACCGCCACCAGCGCGACCGCGTGCACTGTTCCGGATGCCGCTGCCGGCAGCCCCGCCGGCCGGTCGGTGCGGGCAGGGCGGGCAAACAGGACCGGAACCGGTGCTGACCCCGCGCCGGTCCGCAATCCCGCCGTCAGACGTCTCACGAGTTCCACCGCCTCGGTTCGAGATACCAGGACACCCCGCTCGTCGCCGCAGCCGAGAGCCGCCAGCACGTCACCCGTTGGGACGCCGGCCGCGCGGGCGATTTCACGAGGAGTGAACGCCGATGAGGCGGGTTGCTTGAACATCACGATGTCGTATGGGGCAAGAAGCTTGCCGGACCGGCCAACCCGCCGCATCTACTCTTTTCGGCCGATCTCTGCCCAAACTTGCGCATTTCGTCACCGGCCCAGCCGGATCAGTGTGCTTCCCGCGAGACAGAAGGTGATACCTGGAGAGGACTGGTGTCTAATCAAGGCATGCTGTCACTCTTCCGTTTTCGGCGTTCGCGGGGGCCGGTTGACCTGGCGGTTGGAATGGCCGGGGTGCGCCTCGGGGAGCGTGTTCTGCAGGCCGGAGTGGGCAATCTGCGGGCGTTTGCGGTGATGGCCGGGAAAGCCGGTCTGACCGGGCGGGCCTGCGCCGTCGTGGACACCCCGGCGGCGGCCCGCACGATCGAGACGGCGGCCGCGCGGGAAGGCGTGCTCATCGAAGTCGCGACGGCCGAAGGGGGCCGGTGGCCCTTCGAGCCCTCGTCGTTCGACCTCGGGCTCACGGACGGAAACGTCCTGCTGGCGGCTTCGCCAGGCGCCTGCCAAGAACGGCTTCGCGACATGTATCGCGTGGTCCGCCCCGGTGGCCGGGTCCTCGCGGTGTATCAGAAGAGATACGGCCTGGTCGCTCGCCTGGGCTTCGAAAGAGCCGAGCACGGTCCCAGCGCCCAGGCCCGGGCACTCGCCACGGCGCTCTCCGAGGCCGGCTGGCGGCCGGTTCGGGTCCTGGCCGAACGCGAAGGCATGGCCTTCGTCGAAGGCTTCCGGCCGACCGTGATATAGTTTTGGGCTGTGAAAAAGCCAATCGATATCGCTCCAGCCACAGGCAAACTTGGCGTGATGTGCGTCGGCCTCGGCGCCGTTGCGACCACGTTCATTGCGGGCGTGTTTGCGGTCCGGAAAGGGCTCGCCGCGCCCATCGGGTCGGTGACCCAGATGGGCACGATTCGCCTCGGTAAGCGCACCGAGGGGCGTGCGCCGCTCGTCAAGGACTTCGTGCCCCTTGCCGACCTCAACGACATCGTCTTCGGCGGCTGGGACATCTTCGAGGACAACTGCTACGAGTCCGCGATGCACGCCGGTGTCCTGGACGATCGGCTGCTCGAACAGATCAAGCCCGAGATGGCGGCGATCAAGCCGTGGAAAGCGGTGTTCGATCGCCAGTACGTGAAGCGGCTCGACGGCCCGAACGTGAAGAAGGGCAAGAACAAGCGGGATCTCGCCGAGCAGCTCCGCGAAGACATCCGGAACTTCAAGAAAGAGCATAACCTCAGCCGGCTCGTGATGATCTGGTGCGGCAGCACCGAGATCTTCCTGACCGAGACGCCGGCTCACCAGTCGCTCGAGGCGTTCGAGCAGGGCCTTGAGGCGAACGATCCGTCGATCCCGTCATCGATGATCTACACGTACGCCGCCCTCATGGAAGGGGTGCCGTACGCCAACGGCGCGCCGAACCTGTCGGTGGACGTGCCGGTGATGATGGAGCTGGCGCAGAAGAAGCAGGTGCCGATCTGCGGCAAGGACTTCAAGACCGGGCAGACGCTCATCAAGACCGTCATCGCGCCGGGCCTCAAGGCCCGCCTCCTCGGCGTGAAGGGCTGGTACTCCACCAACATCCTCGGCAATCGCGACGGGGAAGTGCTCGACGACCCGGAATCGTTCAAGACGAAGGAAGAGAGCAAGAAGTCGGTGCTGGACTACATCCTGCAGCCCGACTTGTATCCTGCTCTCTACAAGGACATCTGTCACGTCGTGCGGATCAACTACTATCCGCCCCGCGGTGACAACAAGGAAGGCTGGGACAACATCGATCTGGTCGGCTGGCTCGGCTACCCGATGCAGCTGAAGATCAACTTCCTCTGCCGCGACAGCATCCTGGCCGCGCCGATCGTCCTCGACCTGGTCATCTTCCTCGACCTCGCCAAGCGGGCCGGCTGGGGCGGCATCCAGGAGTGGCTCTCGTTCTTCTTCAAGAGCCCGATGCACGCGAAGGGTCTCTATCCCGAGCACGATCTCTTCATCCAGTCGATGAAGCTGAAGAACACGCTCCGCTACCTCAAGGGCGAGGATCTCATCACGCATCTCGGCGCGGAGTACTACGACTAGGGAGCAATTGGGGTCGGGGAGCGCACGATGAACGGGAACGCCATGTTGAGGCCGGCCCTGTGGGGCGCGTTGGTCATAGGCGTGCTGTCCGGCCTCCCGGTCGTCAACCTCGGGAACTGCTGTTGCTGCGCGTGGATCATCGGCGGGGGCATGCTGGCGGCCTACTTGCTCCAGTCGGGAACCGACACCCCGATCACGCTCGGCGACGGCGCGCTGGTCGGCCTGCTCGCGGGCCTCTTCGGCGCGGTGGTCAACCTGGTCGTCGCCGTGCCCATGCGATTGCTGCTCGGGCCGACCCAGCAGCGCCTGGTGCAGCGCATCCTCGAATCACAGCAGGACGTTCCCGACAACGTCCGTCAGATGATCGACAACATGGACGCCACCGGCATCGGCGTCGCCGCGCTGCTCGTAGGATTCGTCGTCATGCTCGTGATGGGCGCGGTGTTCTCGGGCCTCGGCGGGCTGCTCGGCGCGTTCTTCTTCAAGAAGAAGACAGCGCCTGTGGCGGGGAACTCCTAAACCCAGCCGGGCTGGGTGCCGATACACTGGCGTCGTGATCTCTGTCACCCATCTCTCCAAGAAGTACGGAAAGTTCGCAGCCGTAGACGACCTGTCCTTCGAAGTCGAGGACGGGGAAGTCCTGGGGTTCCTCGGACCGAACGGGGCCGGGAAGACCACGACGATGCGGATGATCACCGGGTTCCTGCCGGCCAGCGGGGGTCGGGTCCGCATCGGCGGCTTCGACCTCTACACCGACCCGGTGCCGGCCAAGCAGCGGCTCGGCTATCTCCCTGAAAATCCGCCGCTCTATCCGGAAATGACGGTGCGGCGCTACCTGCGCTTCGTCGCCGAACTGAAGGACGTGCCCGCCGGGAAGACGAAATCCGCAGTCGGACTGGCCATCGAACGGGCCCGGCTCGGCGAAGTCGCAGACAAGCGTATCTCCAAGCTGTCAAAGGGGTTCCGGCAACGCGTCGGCCTGGCACAGGCCATCGTTCACGAACCGCCGCTGCTGGTTCTCGACGAGCCGACGTCAAGCCTCGACCCGAAGCAGCGTTTCGAAGTGCGGGAGCTGATTGCCGAACTGAAGGGCAAGCACACCGTCGTCCTGTCGACCCACATCCTGCCCGAGGTCAGCGAAGTCGCCGATCGCGTGGTGATCATCAATCGCGGCAGGATCATGGCCGTCGACACGCCCTCCCGGCTGTCGGAACGGCTGCGCGGTGCTGAGTCCGTGCGTCTCGAGCTCGCGGCTGCGGGCGTCGCCGGCGACGTGCTTCGTGCGCAGGTCACCGAGGCGCTGCGCCAGATGGCCGGCGTGTCGGCGGTGGACGTCGATCTCGCCGACGGCGGCACCGTCCACGCGCGCGTCCAGAGCGAGGTCGGCGTCGATCTCCGGGCCGAGGCCGCCGCGGTCGTGGTCGGGCGCGGCTGGCGCCTGCTGGCCCTTTCGGCCGAGGCGCTCTCGCTCGAGGACATTTTCCTGAAGCTCACCAGCGACGAACACCAGGAGGGCGCGTAATGCGACACGCCCTGGCCATCGCGCGGCGGGAGATCGAATCGTACTTCGTGTCGCCCATCGCCTACGCGGTGCTGACGATCTTCACGTTCGTGTCGGGCCTGTTCTTCTCCAACATGCTCGTGTACTACATCCGCCAGTCCGCGCTGGCCGACAGCATGGTGCAGAAGTACGGCTACTCGGATTACCAGCTGGACGTACCGACCGTGGTCCTCGCGCAGTTCTTCCAGAACGAAGCCTTCATGCTGATGCTGGCGGTGCCGCTGCTGACGATGGGGCTCATCACGGACGAGCGGCGCAAGGGCACGCTCGAGCTGCTGGTGACGTCGCCCGTCCGCGGCGGCGAAATCGTGGCGGGGAAGTTCCTCGGCGCGTTCGGGTTCCTCTGCCTGATGATGCTGCCGATCCTGCCGATGTTTGCGTTCATGGGCCAGGGCGGGGCGTGGGAGCCCGGCGTGATCGCGAGCGGCATGATGGGGCTGCTGCTGCTCGGCGGCGCGCAGATCGCGCTCGGCCTCTTCATCTCGTCGTTGTGCGAGAACGTGCTCGTGTCGGCCATCGGGACGTACGGCGTGCTCATCACGATGCAGTTCATCGACACGACGACGTCCAGCACGCAGTCGTACTGGATCACGATCCTCGGCTACTTCTCGTTCTACATGCGTCAGGTCAACTCCACGCGCGGCGTGGTGTCGCTGACCGATCTCGCTTACTTCGCCTCGTACATCACGCTCGGGCTGTTCCTGGCCCAGCGGTCGGTTGAGGCCATCCGGTTCAAACGTACATGAAGAAGTACGCCTTCTTGCCGGGCGCGCTGATGGTCGTCGGCGCACTGCTCTGGGCGGCGCTCACCCTGAGGTGGAGCATGCCGGCGCTCGTGGTGGGCGCCGGGGGGCTGGTCGCTCTCGGCGTTGGCGTGGCCGCCAACTGGAAGGAGACGCGGGACTGGTTCCAGGATCCCCGCGGGGTCTTCGTCATCAACTCGATCATCTCCACGCTCCTGCTCGTGGCCATACTCGGGCTGGTCAACGCGGCCGTCGGCCTGCGGGCGATCACCTTCGACTGGACAGAGGCGGGGCGCAACACGCTCACGGCCGAGTCCAAGACGATCCTGCAGCACCTGGCGAAGGACATCGTCCTGAAGCAGTTCGGGCGCACGCACGACCCGGGCGTCGACCGCATGCTGGCCGCCTTCGCGGCCGAGAACCGCCGCGTCCGCGTGTCGTTCGTGGATATTGACAGCGCGCCGCAGGACGTGAAGAAGTACGGCGTGTCGCGCCCGTCCACGGTCGTCGCCGAGGCAGGCACGCTCTTCCGGAAGATCGAGAAGGTCACCGAGCCGGCGCTCGTGACGGCGATGCTTCAAGTCACCAGCACCAACGAGTCGCTCGTGTGCTTCGCCACCGGCGAAGGCGAGCACGGGCTTGCGGATGCCAGCGCGCAGGGCCTGTCAGGGCTCGCCGCGGTGCTGGCGGCGTCGAACTACAAGCCCGAGCGCGTCACGCTTGTCCAGGGTGACGTGCCCCAGTTCTGCTCCGCGCTCGTCATCGCCGGGCTTCCGGGCGGGATTGCCGGCGAGGCGTTGGGGCGTGTGGAACAGTACCTCGTCCGTGGCGGACGCGTGGCGCTCCTCGTCGATCCGCCCGTCGATCGCACGGTGGTTGACTACCTGCAGCAGCGGGGCATTGGCGTCGGCCAGGGCGTGATCATCGAGACGAGCAGCGCCGGGCGCGCCGTCGGTGCCGGGCCGGAAAACCCGTTTGCCCTGGTGTACCACGAACATCCGATCACGCGGGGATTCGAGCAGCGGACCATCTTCGGGAAGGCGGTCCCCCTCAGCATCACAAAACGGGATTTTCCGGAACTGAAGTCCGTGGCGTCCACCGGCACCACGGCCTTCGAGCGCGTCGACCTGATGAGCCAGTCGACCGACTTCCATGAAGGCCGCGATCGGCGCGGCCCGTTCGATCTGGCGCTTGCCTTGGCGATGCCCCGGGGGGCGCGCGACGGGAACCTGCCGGAACCCCGCCTTGTCGTCGTGGGCGACTCTGACTTCCTGGCCAACGGGTTGATCACCTGGCCCGCGAATCGCGACTTCGGCCTCCGGATCATCGCGTGGCTCGTGGGTGAAGAGGAGGCGCACGTCGTGCGCGTCGACGAGCGTCAGAACCGGCGCATCGCGATGACGGAGCAGGGCCGCATGACGATGTATCTCGTCAACATGGGGCTCCTGCCGCTCCTGCCGCTTTTGGCCGGGATTGTCCACTTCTTCCGCTCCCGCCGCTAGGCTCCGTCCTCCGCTTTCTGTTGCGTGGGGCGTCCGTCCCCGGAATTCTGATGTGACATGTCGTGAAAGTGCGGGCAGGAATGCCCGCAGCCCTAAGGTTCCAAAGAAGATAGACCGAGAAACACCCCAGAGGCGAGCGACCCCTTCCGACGTGTCGTCTCCGCCATAACTGGGGTACGAACATGGAACGCAGAATTCGACGTGGGTTGGCCAACGCAGGACTCGTCGCCGTCATCATGCTGATGACGCCGTCTTCCTTCACCGCCCAGAGCGGTACGCAGAGCCAGGGCCGCCTGTCGGTGCCCATGGCCCCGCCGCCGCAGCAGGCTCCCATGCCGCCTTCGCGCACGGGGCTGGGGCCGCAGAGCCCCGGCCTGGCGCCCATGGCCGTGAGCCAGCTCGAAGAGGGCCGCCGGTCCGACGCGATGGAGCAGACGATCTCCCTCAGCTTCGCCGAGCCGATCGCGGTGCGCGAACTGCTCCTGCTGCTCGTGCGGGATACCAACCTCAGCGTGGTGCCCGATCCCGAGGTGAGCGGTGAATTCACCGGCGAGCTGAAGAACGTGACGCTGCGCCAGGCGCTGGATCTCATCCTGCGTCCTCTCGGCCTCGAATCGACCTTCCACGAGAACATCCTGCGCGTGTCGCGCAAGCAGCTGCAGACGCGCCTGTTCAACATCAACTACGTCGCGACGCGGCGGTCCGGCAGCCGAGGGACCGGTAACAGCGGCCAGAATGGTCAGGGGCTCAACTCTCAATACGGGGGCAGCACCGGCGGGGGGTTCGGCGGCGTCGGCGGCATCGGACTTTCAGGCGCGGGCAACGGGGGTGGCGTCGGCGGCAACCAGGCCTCGGTGTCGGGCACGGACTTCGGTGACGTCTTCGAGGAACTGCAGATGGGTATGCAGACGTTGCTCTCCGATGCCGGCAAGTTCAACCTGGACCGGAAGGCCGGCCTCCTGCAGGTGACGGACTATCCCGATCGGCTCGACAAGGTCCAGATCTACATCGAGGCGTACGAAAACCGCGTCCTGCGCCAGGTGCAGATCGTCGCCAAGGTCATCGAGGTCGAACTGCGCGAGGACTTCTCGGCCGGCATCGACTGGAACACCATCTTCCGCAGCGCCGGCAACGCCGTGAGCATGACGCAGCGCCTCGCGCCGACGCGCGGGTCGAGCGCCTTCACGATGGGCGTCAGCATCAAGGACTTCAAAGGCCTGCTGGATGCGTTCGCCAGCCAGGGGAAGGTCAACGTGATGGCCAGCCCGCGCGTGATGGCGATGAACAACGAGCCCGCCGTGATGCGCGTGGGCACCCAGGACGTGTTCTTCGTGACGACGTCCCAGGTGGACGCCACGACGGGTCAGATCCTGCAGACGGTGGTGACGCCGCAGTCGATCACCGAGGGCGTCGTCCTGAGCGTGACCCCCCAGATCAACGCGGACGGGATCGTGCATTTGAGCATCTCGCCGAGCATCACCGAGCGGACGGGCACCGCGACGTCCCGCCTGGGCGACCAGGTGCCGATCGTCAGCGTCCGGGAGACCGACACCCTGGTCCGCGTGCAGGAAGGCGAGACAATTGTCATCGCCGGTCTGATG
>JAPKZP010000594.1 GCA_026393735.1 Acidobacteriota bacterium | reverse complement strand
GAGGCCCACGTCAATTCCCCGTCACGGCCACACCGGCCGACCAGGGATGGTCGGCCACGAGCTGCTGCACGGCCACCGCGGCCTGTTCGACGTCGGCGCGCGTGATGTTACGGTACGTGACGAACCGCACGCTCGTTCCAATCTTCGGCACGGCACGCACGCCGCGGTCCACCAGGTGCGCGGCGAACGTGGCGGCGTCGATGCCGAGGCCGCTGACATCCAGGTTGACGATGTTGGTCTGCACCGTGGCCAGGTCGACTCGCAGCCCCGGAATGCCGGTCATCACGCGCGCAAGATACCGCGCGTTCTCATGATCCTCGGCAAGGCGCGTGACCATCGTCCGCAGCGCCACCAGGCCGGGAGCTGCGATGATGCCGGCCTGGCGCATCGCACCACCGAGCGAATTGCGGACCTTGCGCGCGCGCTCGACAAGCGCCTGCGACCCGGCGAGCAGCGACCCCACCGGCGCCGAGAGTCCTTTCGACAGGCACACGCTGACCGAGTCCGCGGGCCTGGCCAGGTCGCGCACGTCAACGCCGAGCGCGACGGAGGCATTGAAGAGGCGCGCGCCGTCCAGGTGCACGGGCAAGCCGGCGTCGTGGGCGACTGCGGCCAGCTCTCCGATCTGCTCGGGGGTGAGCACGGTTCCCCCAGCCGCGTTGTGCGTGTCTTCCAGACACAGCACGCCCGTCGCCGGGAACATGGTCGCCGCCTTCCGGATGGCCCGGCGCACGCCGTCCATGTCGGGAACGCCATCGATGCCCTTCACCGGCAGGACCAGCAGACCGCAGGCAGACGCGACGGCGCTGAACTCCATCCCGTAGAGGTGAGCGGACTCCTCGACGATGGCGGCGGCCCCGGGTTCGCAGAGCGTGCGCAACGCCACCGTGTTGGACATCGACCCGCTGACGGTCAGCACCGCGGCGTCTTTGCCCAGCATGCGGGCGGCTTCGGCCTCCAGTTCGAGTACGGTGGGATCGCCGTCGCGGGAGTCGTCACCGAGCGCCGCAGTGAGGATGCTCTGCAGCATCTCCGGCGTCGGCTTCGACAACGTGTCGCTTCGCAGATCGATCAGCGCCATACGAGAGGACTCCCTGGGACGTGTCCGGGCGCGTCTGCCCGAGCCGCCCCAATTGTACTGCGGGGCCGGCTGGCTGCGGCCCCGGTTCCAACCCAACACGACTGAGAGAAGGGGCTAAAATCCTGACGTGATCACGCTAGCGAGGCTGGCGAGCGTGACGGCGTCGTCGTCGAAGTCCTCGTGTCGTGTCGCCAGCGAGGCGCGCCCCGGTTCGTCGACCGCCGGCGACCAGACCAGACCGCCGGGCCGCGAGGCCATGAACGACGCCACTGTCGAGACCTCTGGCATGGCGGCGTCGAATGGCGGGCGGCCGGACACGTGACGCGCCATCCCAACGAGCGGCTCGTCGGCCGTGTCCTCCAGCACCCCGGACACGAAGTAGAGCAGCGATCGCGGGTACAGCCCCGGCACGAGCTGATCCGTGCGTTCCAGGTCGTCGCACATCCCGAAGCTGCGCAGCCCGCCGATGCGCGCCCCGTGATCGTCGATGGTGCGCGCCAGCAGGCCGCACGTGCAGGCCGGCGCCAGCAGCACGACATCGAACCTGGCGTCTGGAGGCAGCCACGCCTGCGCGTGCGCCAGCCAGTGACAGATCGCGATCGCACCGGTGCTGTGCCCCACGAGGATGACGCGCGGGCGATGGCCGGCGCGCCACGCCTGGCCGAGTTCATCGAGGACGGCGGTCCCGCCGAAACGTTGCGCGTCTGGTCCGAACGCCCGGGCGGTGCTCCGCTTCATGAGGTTCCACAGCCCCGTGAGCGCGCTGCCGAGGTAGAACTCACGAAAGATCTCCTCCACGACCGGCGGGTAGACCCCGTG
>JAPKZP010000799.1 GCA_026393735.1 Acidobacteriota bacterium | reverse complement strand
TCGAGGCCGCGATATCGAACGGCCCCCGAGGCGCCAGAATTGATCGCGTAGACCGCGAAACGGAGCCGGCTGCCGGCCGGTTCAAGGATTTCTCCATCAAGGGATGACAGCGCCATGGCACAGAGGGGCACACCGGATCCTGAGTTTCTGAAGACCCGCATCCGTCACGTTCCGGACTTCCCGAAACCGGGCATCCTCTTCTACGACATCACGACGCTGCTGCGCGACCCCGCCGGGTTCACCAGCGCCATCGATCAGCTGGCCCAACCGTTCGCGGGCGCCGGCATCGACCTGGTGGTGGGCATCGAGAGCCGCGGCTTTATCCTCGGCGGGCCCGTGGCCGACCGCCTGGGGGCCGGGTTCTGTCCGATCCGGAAGCCGGGCAAGCTGCCAGCCAAATCGATTCGCGAGTCGTTCGCCCTGGAATACGGGACCGACGCGATCGAAATCCACGAGGACGCCATCAGTGCCGGCCAGCGAGTCCTCATCCTCGACGATGTGCTCGCCACAGGCGGGACCGCAAGAGCCGCGGTGTCCCTGGTCAGGCAGTTGGGCGGTCAGCTTCATGCGCTGGCGTTCCTCATCGAGCTCGACTTCCTGAAGGGCCGCGACAAGCTGCCGGGTGAGCGGGTCGTCAGCGTGTTGCACTACTGAGAATTTCTGCGCAACTCTTCAGTGCGGGCGGCGATCGGCCGATAGACAACGCGTGATGAGAAAGCACCTATCTATCGTCGTGGTGGCGCTCGCCGCCCTGGTTCTCCTCGCTGGGCTGTTTGCTCCAGCTTCGGCGGACGCCAAGCGATATCGGGCGTTCGTCTACCCTGACCGGACCAAGCCGGAGATGTCGGTCGTCGTCGATGACTTCCGCATCAACGAGACGCTCTGGGACGAAGGGGGCGTGCAGTACGTCTGGCTTAAGGGCCCGGCCGGAAACTTCAAGGTGCCGTTCAGCCGCATCCGCCAGATCGAAGTGCTGGCGTACCGCGGCCCCGACACCACGAAGTCGGATTGGGTGTGGTACGACGTCCTCGTCACGGGTGTCGGAGACGCCGAAACCTACACCGGCCGGATCGAGATCCGGGTCATGCGGGGGCTGGCGGAGGGGGTGCCCTGGTATTCCTATCCGGCTACCGACCCCGACCGCGGGTCCAACCTCTGGCGCATTGTCGTGGGAGACGAGCGTCTGGCGCCCACGATCCCGTGGCAAGCGCCTGCGCCTGCGGCGTCACCGGTGCCGGTCGTCCCGGAGGCTCCGGCACCGCCGCCGCCCGCCCCGCCGCCCGCCCCGACCAAGGAAGACCTGTTTGCCCAGCTCAGCCTGGCCGAGTTGAACAAACAAGCGCCGCTTGTGGACGTCTATTTCGACTTCGACATGGCCACCCTGCGGCCCGACGGCGAACTGGCGATGCAGCGCAACGCCGACTGGATGAAGAAGTGGCCGTCGGTCAAGGTCCGCGTCGAAGGATGCGCCGACCCGCGTGGCACAAATGAATACAACCTGACGCTCGGCAGGCACCGCGCCGAGACCGTGCGGGACTTCCTCGTCGCGCAGGGCATCCCGGCCGATCGCATCGAAGTCGTGCAGGTGGGTGAAGAGAACCTCGTGTGCACGGTACAGAACGAAGCGTGCTGGGCGCGCAATCGAAGAGACCATTTCGTGATCACGGCGAAGTAGCCCCGTCATACGTGGGCGGTCGCGAAG
>JAPKZP010000770.1 GCA_026393735.1 Acidobacteriota bacterium | reverse complement strand
TTCCGGACCGTCCTCGCGAACGGACTGGTCGTCTACATCGCCGAGGATCACGAGATCCCGTGGGTGGACGCGACGTTGCTGTCGCCCGTCATCTCCGGCGGCGGCGGCGCGGCCGGCCGCGGCGGTCGTGCCGAGGTGTATGGCCTGCCGCAGCGCGGGGGCGGCGGCGGGGGCGGCAGCCGTTCGTTCCTCGAGCCGCCTGACAAGCTGGGCGTGCAGGCGCTCACCGGCACGGTCGTGCGCACCGGCGGGTCGATGACGATGACCGGGGAACAGCTCAACGAGCGGATGGACTTCCTCGCGGGCAGCGTGACGGCGACGTCGTTGTCGCTGCACGTGCGCCACCTCGACGAAGGCCTGAAGATCTGGCTGGATCTGCTGAACAACCCGGCGTTCCCGGACGATCGGCTCCAGCGTGAGAAGCAGGGCGTGCTGCCGGCGATCCGGAACCGGAACCGCAACATCAGCACCGTGGCCGGCGGGACGTTCCAGCGTCTGGTCTACGGAGACGACTCGCCCATCGTTGCCGAGCCGACAGAGGCAACCATCAACGGCATCACGCGCGCCGATCTCGTGGCGTGGCACAAGAAGTACTGGGGCGCCAACAACGCGATCCTGGTCATCGCCGGCGATTTCAAGAAGGCCGAGATGCTCCAGAAGCTGGAGGCGACGTTCGGGAAGTGGCGCAACGCCGAGAAGGCCGCGCCCGCGTGGCCCAAGCCCGAGCAGATCACCAAGGCCGGCGTCTACATGGTGCAGCCGCAGGGCATCACGCCCAATCAGGGCATCATCCTGATTGGCCACATCGGACTGACGCGCGACGATCCGGACTACCCGGCCGTCGACCTCATGAACTACACCCTGGGGGGCGGATCGTTCTCGTCGCGCATCACGAAGATCGTGCGCACGGACAACGGCCTGGCCTACACGACCAACTCGTCGTTCCTGGCTGAGATGCACTACCCGGGGACGTTCCAGGCCTTCTGCCAGACGAAGAACGAGACGGTCGTCTTCGCCGCGCAGCTGATGATTAACGAGATCGAGCGGATGCGGGCGGGTGACGTCACGGAGCAGGATCTCAAGTCCGCCAGGGCCGCGCGGCTGAGCGCGTTTCCGGCGATGTTCTCGACCACGGCCGGCAACGTCCGGAACTTCGCCTCGCTGGAGCTCGAAGGGCGGCCGATGGATTACTACGAGGCGTACGAGGCCCGCTATTCGAAGGTCACGCTGGCGGACATCAAGCGCGTCGCGCAGACCTATCTGCGTCCTGACAAGCTGGTCATCATGGTCGCGGGCAACATCGAGGAGTGCAAGGCCGGCGCAGGAACGATGCTGCCGAACCAGGGCACGATCGATGCCATGGCCGCGAAGTACGGCGGGCGCACGATCGACGGCCTCGCCAAGAAGTTCGGCGACGGCACGGTCCATATCGTGACGCTGAAGTAGTGAAGCAGTGAAGTAGTCCGGCCCCGCACAGGCGCAGTTGTGTTCACGCCCGGCTGCGCCTGTGCTCTGTACGATCCGATTACGCCGCTTCGGCCTTGCTGCCGGCCCACAAGCGCTGCACGACGTAGGTAAGCGCCGTCCCGCTCACGACGAACGTCGCCAGCAGGACGACCGCCATGCTCGTGCGGCCGTAGAGGAAGTTCCCCACCGTGAAGAGCGCCGACCAGATCATCGTGCACCCCGCGACCCAGCCCAGGAGCGCCAGCGGGATGTTGTCGCCCTCCGCGCGCCCGCCCCACCCGTCGACGAGACCCGCGTTCTTGCGGATCGCCGTCCAGCCAGGGCCGAACGGCCGCGCCTTCTTGTAGAAGGCGATCAGGACCTTGCGGTCGGTCACCGGGCCAAGGTAGGCGGTCGCCACCCAGCACACCGTGGTGAAGGCGATGGTCATCAACAGGGGGGCGTGTGTGCTGAAATGGACCCCGTTCTTCGCGAGGACCAGAAAGACCATCGAGATCAGGAAGGAACTGCCCATCGCGACGACCTCGCACCACGCGTTCACGCGCCACCAGAACCACCGCACGAGGTAGAGCAGACCGGTTCCCGCGCCGATCTGCAGGATCACGTCGAACGCGTCCTTCGCCGAGTCCAGCACGAACACCAGCGACGAGGAGCAGATGAAGAGGCCAACCGTCACGAGGCGCCCCACCATGACGTAGTGCCGCTCGGACGCGTCCTTCCTGATGAAGCGCCGATAGAAGTCGTGCACCAGGTACGACGCGCCCCAGTTGAGGTGGGTCAGGATCGTGGAAGAGTTCGCGGCGATCAAGCCCCCGACCATCAGCCCGATGAACCCGACCGGCAGGAACTTCAACATCGCGGGGTACGCGATGTCGTGGCCGATCAGGCTGGGGTCGAGATGGGGGAATGCCGTCTGGATGTCGGACAGGTTCGGGTACACGATGATCGAGGCGAGCGCGACGAGAATCCACGGCCACGGACGCAGCACGTAGTGCGCCACGTTGAAGAACAGGACCGCCCCGAGCGCATCGCGCTCCGACTTCGACGCCAGCATGCGCTGGGCGATGTAGCTGCCGCCGCCGGGTTCCGCCCCCGGATACCAGACGGCCCACCACTGAACGGCGATGGGCATGACGAACACCGCCACGGCGATGTCCCAGTTGTTCGTGAAGCTCGGCAGGATATTGAGGTAGTTGATGCCGCCGGGCCCGGGCGTCGTCGAGAGCTTCGCGACCAGGCCGCTCAGGCCGCCGACCTGCGGCAACTGCACCGCGAAATACGCCGCGGCGATGACGGCCGTCATCTTGATGAAGAACTGAATCATGTCGATGACGAGCACGCCCCACAGGCCCGAGTGCGTGGCGAACACGACGTTGAGCGCGCCCACGAAGGCGAGCGTCTGCCACCGCTCGAAGCCGAACAGCACGCCCGCGATCTTGCACGCGGCGAGGTTGACCGTCGCCATGATCATGCAGTTGAAGAGCAGGCCCAGGTAGACGGCCCTGAATCCCCGCACCACGCTGGCAGCCTTGCCGGAATAGCGGATCTCGTAGAACTAGAGGTCGGTCATCACGCCAGACCGGCGCCAGAGCCTCGCATAGCAGAAGACGGTCGACACCCCCGTCAGCACGAAGGCCCACCACACCCAGTTGCCGGCCACCCCGTTACGGCGGACGATGTCGG
Source organism: Acidobacteriota bacterium (assembly GCA_026393735.1). Classification (GTDB taxonomy): domain Bacteria; phylum Acidobacteriota; class Vicinamibacteria; order Vicinamibacterales; family JAKQTR01; genus JAKQTR01. Next base: position 2,689 of record JAPKZP010000770.1, on the reverse strand, counting down.
TGACAAGGTTGGGCGTGTCGCTGCTGAACGTCGTCGCCACCATGGAGAGGCCCGCCAGCCACCACGGGACCGCCCGTCCCGACGCGAAGAACTCGGACGTGCTCTTCCCGGCCCGCTTGCCGAAAAAGAGCGCCGGGACGAAGCAGACGAGCAGGGAAGCGACAACAATAACCCAGTCAACGAGTTGCAGGTGCATGAGATGGCGTCCCCGGTCGAAGTGAATCGTCCAGACCCGTCAAATTCGGACACGATAGCATACACGGGGCCGTTCTCCCGCGACCTGGGTTGTCACACCGGAGGCTCAGACTGACGTAGACTGAGGGCCTTGAGAACCCGAACCGTGTCCACGCCCGGGAGGCGCCTTGTCGCGGATTGACGTACTCCGGCCGTTTATCGAGAAGAACCTGGCGGCCATGCTCGAACTCGAGCGTGTCGCCCCGGACGCGGACGGGGAGTACACGTTTCCGCACGGCAGCGCGGAGATCACGATTCGACTGCTCGACGAGCCCCTGCCCCTGTTGCAGCTGTCGGCCGCGCTGGTGTCGGGGATGAAGAAGAAGGCCAGGCTGCTCGAGGCGATCAACGAGGTGAATGCCGCCGAACTCGGCTTCCGCCTGTTTCGGTTCGAAGACCTGCTGATCGCGGCGTGGGAAGTCCCGGCCGACACGCTGGACGCGCGGCAGTTCGTGGATGTCTGCCGGCGATTTGCCGCCGCGGCGGACCGGCTGGACACCGCGCTCGCCCGGAAGTTCGGGGGCAAGACGGCGCGCGCCGACACGGATGAGGACGCCGTCGATGCCTAGGCGGACCGACGGCGGCCTGTTGCTGCGGTTCAGCGACGAACTGGCTGCGTTGACGGCGCAAGTCCTCCGCGCCACGGTCGCGGTGTCGGGGCCGACGCCGGAGGGCGGCAGCAGCGGGTCGGGGTTCTTCATCGATCGCCGGGGCCACATCCTGACGAATCACCACGTGGTCGCGGACGTGCGTCCGCCCATCACCGTCACTTTGTTCGGCGGCACGACCGCCCTGGCGGGCGTGGTCGGGATCGACAAAGTAGCCGACCTGGCGCTGCTGAAGCTCGACGCCCCGTGGACGCATCACCTGGCGCTGCGCCGGTCGGATGCGCGCGCCGGTGAGTTGTGCCTGGCGATTGGAAACCCGCTCGGCCGGTACCCGGAGACGATCACGATTGGCGTCGTCAGCGGACGCGCCCGGACCGCCATCGCCGGGCCCGGGCGTCCGCACTACCACCTGCTGCAGACGGACTGCGACATTCACGAGGGCAATTCCGGGGGGCCGCTGGTGGACGCGCGCGGCCGCGTGATTGGGGTCACGACGCTGCTCGACTCCGAGTCGCCGCATATCGGGCTGGCCATTCCAACCAAGACCGTGGCCGACGTGCTGCCGGCTCTCCTCACGCGCGGGCAGGTGGACCGGGCCACGCTGGGGATTTCCGTCGCGCCGCGGACACTGGTCATCGCGGGCCGCGAGACGGCGGGCCTCGAGGTGGTGCGGCTGACGCGGAGCGCGGGGCAGCGGCTCAAGACCGGCGATCTGATCCTGCGCGTGGCGCACCAGCCCGTGCCCAATCCGCCCGCGTTGTTTGCATTGCTGGGCGGCGAACGCATCGGGCGCCCGCTTTCGGTTGAGGTGTGGCGGCGGGGCAAGCGAATCACCGTGACTGTTCGTCCCTGGCGCCTCGACCCGTAGGACCGAAGCTCGCTTCTGCTGGTGGTGGGTGAGTCCATCGCCTACTCGTGGCCCGTGGCCGCCCGCAGAGGCGATGCGTCCGTCTTGTGGAGGTCGAAGACGATGACCTCGTTGACCCCGGCTTTCAGCCAGGGCGCCGGGCAGTACAACCGTGACTGCGGGCCGATGTCCCAGTAGCGGCCGAGGTTGTGCCCGTTCACCCACACGACGCCCTTCCGGTACCCGGTCATGTCGATGAACGTGTCGGCAGGCGCGCCGATCGTGAAGGTGCCCTTGAAGAAGACGCCGGGCCGCGACGCGTCAATGGGGCCGGCAGGGAGCGCCGTCACCCAGGCGTCCGACAGCGGGAGCAGGTAGGCGTTCCAGTTCATGAGCGTCATCCCGGCGAGGGTGACGCGATCGGTGATGCCCTTGCGGTCGATCATCTCCTGTCCGAAGTTGATGTGGCCCATGCCTTCGACCAGGATGTCGAGCACGGGCACGGGATCGTCGGTCTGGGGCAGGTCGATCGATGTCTCGCCGAGGCGCCGGTCGAGCGTGCCGACGGGCTTGCCGTTCAGAAAGACGGTGGCGTAGTCGTGCAGATCGGTGATCACGAGCTTGCCTGATTTCCGGCCGACCAGAGCCGTGCGGTAGATTACGACGCCCTGATTCTGGCCGTAGGCCTCGAAGGTGCGCGGCTGCACGGACGCAACCGGGGCCGGCAAGTGATTCCACAGCGACGCATGCGCATGCATGGGGAATTCGGGGATCGCGATCGCCGGGATCGGATCAGGGGCGGGCGGCAGTGTCTGGCCCTGGGGCAGGTAGGACGCAATCAGGTCGCGCAGCGCGGTGAACTTCGCCGTCGGCCGGCCCTGCTCGTTGATCGGCGCATCGTAGTCATAGCTGGTGACGTCGGGCTCGTAGCCCTTGCCGCCGGCGTTGGCTCCCGCAGTGAAGCCGAAATTGGTCCCCCCGTGGGCGACGTAGAAGTTGA
>JAPKZP010000693.1 GCA_026393735.1 Acidobacteriota bacterium | reverse complement strand
GCAGGGCTGAAGCCCTGCGCCACACCGGGATAGAAATCGCTTCTAGCGGATGAACGCGGGCAGGGTCGGATTGGTGCGGGTGCCCGCCGGAAAATCGCTATTGCACAACCACCAGCGATTGTTCCGGTACACGGCCGTCAGGTAGTCGGGGCCGATGGTCGTGCCCATCTCGCCTGTCGGCTTGTACGTATCGTGCCACTCGCATTGCACGACGGCGCAGCCGTCCCCGGACCGGCTGGCGTAACCATTCGGCAAGATACACAGGCCCTTGAATCCAACCGAGACGTTCGTCGGATCGCCGATCTTGGAACTGCGGATGTAGTAGTTCCTCCGGTTGGCCTGAACTTCGGCGAGTTCGTCGGCCGCGCCGGAGCACCCGCCCCAGAAATCCCGCACGACGTACTCGGCGGCGAGACTCGAATCCGAGAAGTCGAGCAGGAACTGCTTCGAGTAGTCCCCGATTTCCTTCGTGGAATTGTGGACGCTGACCGTCGACGTGCCAATCGTGCTTTGCGTGATGGCGGTGTGCTCGAGGACTCCGCTCACGGTGGCCACGACCTCGGTCACCTTCAACGTGATGGCCGCCGTCACCGGCGCACCGATCGTCACGGGCGCCCGCCAGCGGGCTGTCGCTCCTGTTGACGAGGTGATGTTGCCGACATCCGCCGACCACTCGTAGGTCAGCTGATTCACGGGAGTCTCGGCGTCGGTCACCGTCGCCGTCACCACGATCTCCTCGTTGATGTCCGCGAAATTCGCCGGCTCGTTCGTGCGGGTCCCCTGGGCGGTCATCGCCGTGATGACGGGCCGCGCGTTCGCAGGCACGGTCACGTACGTGAAGGCGCCCGCGAGCGCGGCGCTCATGCCGTTGACTGTCACCACGATGTCCGAGGCGCCGGGGGCATGCGCTCCGGTGACGGCAGACAGGCTCGTCGTGCTCGTCACCCGGACATTCGTGGCCGCGACGCCCCCGACCGTCACGGTCGCACCGGCCGCGAAGTTGGTGCCGGTGATCGTGACGTCGGTGCCGCCCAGATTGGCGCCGGAATTCGGCGATACCGCCGTGACGGTGGGTGCGATCGGCGTGGGTGTCGTCGGTGGAACGATCGTCGAGTCGCCGCCGCAGCCGGAGGACGCGACGTTGACCGCCATCGCCGCGGCGAGCAGCCACGGGGTCATGCGCCGGTGGGCGCACGTCACGGTCGGAGCGGCATACTTACCCATCGTCACGAGTCCAGGCTGCCGGTTCCATCGCCCGCGCGCGCGAGGCACACCGACCGCGGCTTGCAGGGCATGGCACGGCTGAGGTTTTCAGTATCGCACAGAATCCCGGAGGAGCGACTCCCCCACGGCCCTCGCCCTGGCCCGGGTGTCGTCCATCGTGCCGTCCGTCCAGATGACGTCGTGGGCGCGGCGCACCTTGTCCGCCAGCGGCCACTGTGCCGCGATGCGGCGCCGGACCTCATCTTCCGACAGGCCCGACCGCCGCTGGACCCGCTGAACCTGTGCCTCTTCGTCACACGCGGTCACGACCACCCGATCGAAATCGCCTTCGTGCCGGGTCTCGAAGAGCAAGGGGACTTCGGCAATGGCGACACGGGCACCGGCACGGCGTGCGCCGGCCATCCATCCGTCAATAGCGTCGTAGACGGCCGGATGGACGATGGCCTCGAGATCCTGGCGTGCGCGATCGTCGGCGAACACGAGGGGGCCGAGCTTCGTCCGATCGACGTCGCCATCGGGCGACATCACGGCGATCCCAAACCGCTGCCTGATGGCGGCCGCGGCCGGCGTGCCCGCGGCCATGGCCTGGTGCGCCACGGCGTCGGCGTCGATGACGGGGATGCCCAGTTCAGCGAATGCCGCCAGCACGGCGCTCTTGCCGGTCCCGATGCCGCCCGTCAGCGCCACTTTCAGCATCACGGATCACAGGGCCAGGCGGAGCTCCGCGGCCCGCACGGTGTTGGCCATGAGCATGGCAATCGTCAGGGGACCGACGCCGCCAGGCACGGGCGTCAGGGCGCCGGCGACCTCGGCCACGGCCGGGTGTACGTCGCCAACCGTCAGCGTGCCCCGCTTCGCGAACGCGGCCAGTCTCGGGGAGTCGGGCGGAAACCACGACCGGACGAGGGCCGCGTCGGACACCGGGTTGATGCCCACGTCGATCACCACCGCGCCCGGCTTGACGAAGTCCGGCGTGACGAACGCCGGCCGGCCGATCGCGGCCACGAGGATGTCAGCCGTGCGCGCGACGGCTGGCAGGTCCTGCGTCCTGGAGTGGCAGATCGTGACGGTGGCATGGCGATGCAGGAGCAGCATCGCCATGGGCTTGCCCACGATGTCGCTGCGGCCGATGACGACCGCGCGCCTCCCGGATATCGCGATGCCCTCGCGCTCGAGCAGTTCGATGACGCCGGCCGGCGTACACGGCACCAGGCCCGGACGATTCTGCACCAGGCGCCCCACGCTGACGGGCGTGAACCCGTCGACGTCCTTTGCGGGCCCGATCAAATCGATCACCTGCGTTTCCGCGTCAGCCCCCATGCCCTCCGGCAGGGGCGACTGCACCAGGATGCCGTCGATGTCGTCGCGCCCGTTCAGCGCCGCCACCGTCGCGAGCACATCGTCGACATGTCCGTCGGCGGGCACTCGGATGAGCTCGGTGTGCATGCCTTCCTCGGCTGCGGTCTTCAGCTTGTTGCGGACGTAGATCTCGGACCCGGGGTCGCTCCCGGCGAGGACGATGCCGAGACCGGGCGGACGTCCGGCCCGCGCCCGGAACGCCGCGATCCGCCCGTGCAACTCGCCGCGGATCGCGGCTGCTGTTGCCGTCCCGTCAAGCATCCGCGCAGCGATGCCCTTCACTCCTCGACCGACCCATCGCGCCGGCATCAATTACGATTCCGTAACCGCTCCGGGAGAGGTTTCCGCACTCCAGAATCGCTCCCGAAGTGGTTACCGTACTGTAACCGCTCCGGGAGAGGTTTCCGCCTGATCACGCACCCTGCGCCGCGGTGGCCTC
>JAPKZP010000205.1 GCA_026393735.1 Acidobacteriota bacterium | reverse complement strand
GATGCTGCCGTCCTCGACGAGCTGCCACTGTCTGAGCGTATCGACGAGATCCGGTTCGTTCTCGGCTTGCTTCTGCTTCATCGCGGGTTCCTCCGGGCGCTCCTGCCCCGCGGGCCTCGATGCCCGCGGGAACGCGGCCGTCCTGGCTGCCGGCGCGCCAACCCCGGCGTGCTAGTCGGGCGCGGCGCCTTCCTTGTGCGGCAGCGTGATGTAGCTGCCGCCGAAATAGCTGTAGACGCAGCGTTCCGAGTCGATGAGGAGCCGGATCGCCTGCTTGCAGAGGTCCTTGGTGCAGTCGGCCTCGCCGTGCTTCGCGATCATGGCCTTGGTGAGGTCGCCGGCCTTGAGGTTCTTCTTGCCCTGGGTCTCGGCGATCATCTGGTACATGTCGTCCGCCAGTGATTCGATCGCGATGGACATCGTCCTCTCCTAGAGCCGGATGTGCGTGGACCGCGCGTAGCTCAGCCCGGCGTGCTTGAAGTCGTCGAGATGGTAGCGCGTGAACGGGATGCCGGTCAGCTCGAAGAACCGCGGCCAGCCGATCCGCGCGATCCACTCGCCCATGCGCTCGAACTTCCTCGCGTGGCGCGCGTACACGTCGACGATGTTGACGACCGCGTCCACCACCTCGGGCCAGCGGGGCGGGTTGTTCGGAATGAACGGGATCGCCAGCTTCGAGAACGCCGGCGCCGACCGCGCGTTGCTCACCTTGCCGCCGACCCAGATGGAGAGCCCGTCGTTTTCCGGATCGTTGAGCGGCATCGACGGGCACACCGTGTAGCAGTTGCCGCAGAACATGCACTGCTCCTGGACGACCTCCACGGAGGCCTTCTCGGCGACGGTGGCCGGGCGGATGGCCCCCGTCGGGCACGACGCGATGAGCGTCGGCACTTCGCACGTTCTGGGCAGCGTCTCGTGGTTGACCTTCGGCGCGCGACGGTGCACGCCGAGGATGGCGATGTCGGAGCAGTGCACGGCGCCGCACATGTTGAGGCAGCAGGCCAGGGCGATGCGCAGCTTCGCCGGCAGGTTCTCGTGCGTGAACCGGTCGTAGAGCACGTCCATCACGGCCTTGACGATGCCCGACGCATCGGTCGCCGCCGAGTGGCAGTGCACCCATCCCTGTGTGTGCACGATGTTGCTGATCGCGTTGTTGGTGCCGCCGACCGGGAAGCCGAGCTCGGCCAGGGCGCCGACAAGCGGCGCGATCTGCTCGCGATCCGAGAGCAGGAACTCGACGTTGTGGCGGCTCGTGAACCGGAGGTAGCCGTCCGCGTACCGGTCGGCGAGATCGGCGAACTGCCGGAGCGTCTGCACGCTCAGCAGCCGCGGCGACCCGGCTCGCACGGTGTAGATCCGATCGCCCGACTCGGCCACGTGGCAGAGCACGCCGGGCTGGATGTTCTCGTGGTACCGCCACGTCCCGTAGTTCTTCTTGACGACGGGGTGGAGGAACTTCTCGTAATGGGGAGGTCCGATATCCGTGATCCGCTTGGCCGTTGCAGTCGCCATCGCCTTGTCTCCTCGCAGGTGCCGGGACCCCTCAGTGGCCGTCCCCATCTGTCTGGTAGAAGATGAACGGGTTGTCGCGCGGCGCCGACACCATTTCCGGCACGGGATCGAGGCCGATGGCGTCGAGGAAGTTCGCGAGGCCGACGCGCTGGATGAGCTCGCCGATCCGCTCGCGGTTCTTGCCGTACTCGTCCCAGAACTCCCAGACCCGCTTGAGCAACTCCTTGATCGTCTCGGCCAGCTCCTCGGCGGGCACGAACGGCACCAGCACGGACGAGAGCAGTGCGCCCTGGACGATCGGCGCCTTGGCGCCGATCAGAATCGTGGCGCCGCGTTCGGTGCCGGGGCCGAGCGCCTTCGGCATCACGTTGATGCAGTGCATGCAGCGGACGCATTCGCGGTTCTCGATGGTGAGCGTCCCGCGCTCGTACGTCATGCACCGGGTCGGGCAGCGGTCGCACACGTCCTTCTGGATGTCGAGGCCCGACGCCGCGTACTCGGCGATGGCGCCCGCGTCCTGCTGGATCTCGCCCTTCCAGGTCCCGATGATCGACAGGTCCGCGCGCGCAATCGACGCGACGCAGTCGTTCGGGCAGCCCGAGCACTTGATCTTGAACTTGTACGGAAACGGCGGGCGGTGCAGCTCGTCCTGGTAGCTGCGCGTCAGATCGTCGCAGAGCGCCATGGTGTCGTAGCACGCCCATTCGCAGCGCGCCTGCCCGACGCAGCACGACGGCGTCCGCATGCTCGAACCCGACCCGCCCAGGTCGAATCCCGCCGCGGTCAGCTTCTTGAACGCGGGCTCCAGCTGATCGGTCCTCGTCCCGAGAAAGACGATGTCGCCGGTCGAGCCGTGCATGTTGGTCAGGCCCGACCCGTGCTCCTCCCAGATGTCGCACAGCGTCCGGATGGCATCGCTGGTATAGAACCACCCGGCGGGCTGGTTGACCCGCATCGTGTGGAAGTGGGCCACGTTCGGGTACTTCTCGGGCAGGTCGCTGTAGCGCCCGATGACCCCTCCGCCGTAGCCCAGCACGCCGACGATGCCGCCGTGCTTCCAGTGGCCCTTCTTCTCCGCATATGACTGCTCGAGCTGGCCGAGGAGATCGCCGCACACCGGGCTCTTCGTGCCCGCCCGCTTGATCTCCGTGACAAAGCTCGGCCACGGCCCCTCTTCCAACTGGTCGAGCAGCGGGGTCTTGGTGTCGTCGTCCGCCATCGCGTCCTCCTATCGAACGCTGACCGGCGCCGCCCAGGGAAGCGGGCTGCGCCGGGATCTCCGCCGGGTAGTGAGGGGGCCTTTCGCAATCGTCGCCTGATCAACGCCGCCCCGGCGGCGGCGTCACAGGCACAGGGGGGCGGTCGTCGCGCGGCGTTATGCGCTCCGGTAGAGCTTGGTCAGCACGAACTCCCGGTGACGCAGCACCTCGGCGCAGGTGAGCCGGCCGTTGATGGTGCGCTCGAGCAACTGCAGCGTGGCGTCGGCAGCCTGATCGAGATTCATCTCGATCCGCAGCATCGCGCTCAGATCGACGTCGATGTGCTCCGACATCGTCGCGACCGTCAGCGGATTGGCGGACAGCTTGATGACCGGGATGACCGGATTGCCGATCACGTTGCCCTGCCCCGTCGGGAAGAAGTGGACGACGGAGCCCGCCGCCGCGCACAGCGTGACCATTTCGGCCGCCGCGGACGACGAGTCCATGAAGCTCAGGCCCGGCTTGCGCGGCTCGTGGGCCGGCTCCAGGAAGTCGACGACCGTGCAGCGCCCCGCCTTCTGGATGTTCCCAAGCGCTTTCTCCTCGATCGTCGTCAGCCCGCCGCGGATGTTGCCCTCGGTCGGCTGGGACCCGACCAGGCTCACGCCCTGCGACTCGACCAGTGCCTGGTAGTCGTCGAACGCGGCCTTGAACTGCTTCGCGATTTCGGGCGTCTCGCACAGCTCCATGACGAGGTCTTCGGCGCCGGTGACCTCGGTCGTCTCCCCGAAGATCAGCGTCGCGCCGGCCGCAGCCAGACGCTCGAACGAGCGCCCGACGGTCGGATTGGCGGCCAGGCCGGACGTCGTGTCGGACTCCCCGCACTTGCAGCTCATCGTCAACTGGCTCACGGGGAACGGCTCGCGCCGGATCTCGGAGGCGTCGTGCACGAATTCCTTCGCCTTGCGGGACGCGGCCTCGATCGTTTTCAGGTCCCCGGAGCGCTCGATGCTGAACCCGGCGCAAGGCTTCCCCGTTTTGGCGATTTCCTTGACGATGCGATCCGTCCACTTCGGCTCGATGCCGATGACGACGGCCGCCGCGCAGTTCGGGTTGCGGCCCTGTCCGGCGAGGGTGCGGAAGGTCAGTTCGAGGTCGGCGCCGAACTGCAGCCGCCCGTAGGGGTGCGGCAGCGCCATGGTGCCGTGGATGTTATGGGCGACGGCTTCAGCGGCCGCATTCGACAGATCATCGACCGGGATGATGAGGACGTAGTTGCGCACGCCGAAACGCCCGTCGGGGCGGCGATAGCCGGTGAGCTTGAGGTCCTGTGCCGTGATCATGACGTCCACCTCTTCGTCGTGAGGCAATGGGTGTGCACGTGGCCGCCTTTCGGGGCGGCCTTCGTGGCCACGCCGATGACCCGCCCGTATTCGGTGACGTCCTTGCCCTTCGGGATGTCGCGCATGGCGACCTTGTGGCCGAGGGGAACGGCGTCGACGAGCCGTACGGTGGCGACGGGTTGGCCCTCGAGGGTGACGGCGCCGATCTCGGTGCCGGCGGCCAGGTCCGCGACGGCCACGCCGACATCGTCGTCGGGTTCGTGAATCAGGATTCCGTGTGTCATGCAGTGCTCCTTATCTGGTGGTGGAGGCCCCCACAATCACAATGGCGCGAGCATTCTAATCATAAACGCGGGGCGAGAGGAAGCATTTCTTCGCGTCTCCCTCTTTTTAGTTTCCCGGTAAACCACACCGTGAATCTCGCATTCTCGCCGCATGTCGCCTCACGATCCGCTGCGGGCGCCCCGCAGGACCGGAATCGTGGCGTTGGCGCGCGGCATCACGCCGATGCGCGAACCGGGCTGCAACTCCGCGATCGCGCGCGCGATCGCGGCCTGGACGTCCGGGATCGGATCGAGCAGCAGCCTCGCGACGAACGCGGGCGCCATGGCCGAATGGAGCAGCACGGTGAACCGCGAGGCATCGCGGGAGATCTGGAAGGCCTTGTGCGGGCCGATGTGGTAGCCCTCGCGCGCGAAGCGTTCGATGACGGCGGCGTGTGACGTCATGTCGGGGTGGCGCATCCAGTCGTCGTACGCCTGGCTGCCCGTCCCGTCCGGGCACGCCGCGGCCAGGAGGATGGTGCCCCCGGGGCGCGTCACCAGGGCCGCGTGCGCCAGCGCCTTTTGCGCCTGGTACACGTTCACGTCCTTCGGATGCCCTCCCGGCGACACGATCATCAGGTCGAAGGGCGCGTCCACCTCGACCTGGTTGATGCCGCGCACCAGCGGGATGCCCGCGCGCATCACGTCGACGGGCGGCCCGGCCAGGGCCCGGATGATCCGCTTGCCGTCGCCGAGGATGACGTTGAGCGCCAGGTGGATGCCGATGCGCGCGCCGATGTCTTCGATGTCCTGCCGGCAGGGATTGTCGTCGTACCGGCCGAGTTGCGACAGCGGATGCGACATCATCGAGTGGTTGTGTCCGACCGTCGCGTACCCGGCGAGCCCGATCGACGCGCTCTTGACGCCGCCGGAGAACCCGACGAACTGATGCGGCTCGATGACACCGACGACCACCCGGAGTTCCCGTTCGAGGTACGCGCGGTTCACCCACACCGGCGTGCCTCTCGAGGTCGTTCCGAGGAACGCGAGGCCGCCCTCGTCGCGCGCGTCGTGGGAGACGACTCGGTACCGCCGGAGGATGTCCAGCGGCACGACCTCGCGGAACTGGGTCTCGGGGGTGACCGGATGTGTGCCCGTGGCAATGACGATCAGCACGTCGTCGGGAGGGACGCCCGCGCGTTCCAGGCGGCGCAGCAACGGAGGCAGCAGCACGTCGTGCGGCACGGGTCGCGTCCGATCGTTGACGGCGATGGCGCACCCGCCGCCCCGGTACTCCGGCAGGGACACGGCCTGGAGTGCGGCTTCGACCTCGGCCGCCGGATCCGCGGCAGGCGCGGCTGCCGCCGGTTCGATCGTCTCCACGCTATGCCCCATCGCGGCAGCCGGCGCCAGATCGCACTCGAGGAATCCGTGTCCGTAGGGCAGACGATGAATAGCCATGATGATCTCCAGACGCGTCGGCGAGAGGATAGCAGGAAACGGAACGCCGGCCCTGTGTGATAGGGTATGGCCGCTGAGGACACCGTGAAACGCGAGATCACGCTTCGGGATATCGGCAAGCAGCTGGGGCTCTCGGCGATGACCGTGTCGCTGGCGCTGCGCGACAGCGCCCGAATTTCGGATGCGACGAAGCGACGTGTCCGCGCGGCGGTCCGGAGCATGAATTTCGTCCCGAACCAGCTGGCGCGGGCGCTCGCCACCGGGCGATCGAATCTCATCGGCGTGATCGTC
>JAPKZP010000314.1 GCA_026393735.1 Acidobacteriota bacterium | reverse complement strand
GCCCGGCCACACCCCCCCCGCCGAGAGGGTATAGATCAACGCCCCGGCCACGGGCGCCCCGTTGGCGTCCAGGGCCGTGAAATAGGGTGAAGGGGAGAGGGTGAGATTACTCATGGGCGCGCCCATCTAACGGTTTCTCGGCGTGGTTGAGGTGCGGCTCGCCTCTCGTGGAAATACGATACGCCTTGGCGAAGTCAAGGGGATTGACCTGCGAGCCCCGCCGCAGCGTGGTATCCTGTTGCCGATGGAAACCGACCAAGGATTCCTTCTCTGGTTGCTGGCGGTCGTGGTCGTGTTGCCGCTGGTGGTCGGGTGGTTCGTGGTCCGCTGGTATCGTCGTCCGCATCATTCCCGGTGGACTCTGTACTTGTTCTTCTGGCCGCTGGCCGCTCTCGGCGCGTTTACCTGCCTCGGCCTCGCACAACAGGAGATCGCCGCACGGCGCCCCGCGCTCGGCACGGGCGTCGTCGTGTTCGGCTTCATTCCCGCCCTCTACAGATGGGTAAAGCCTCACATCGTGAAGCGGTATCGTCACTGGAGCGCCTTCCCGCCGCGCTGAGGCGTCCCCTTCAGAATGTTCGCCATCGCGCCGTTGACCCGCTCGGCCTGTCCGCTCGCAATCGCATCAGCCAGCGCGTTCTTCGCCTGTGCCGTGGCCGATGACCATCGCGGGGACCGCACGAGCGCCGACAAACCCTTAGTGAGTGCCATCACGCCGGCGCCAGCGGTCATCCCGCCGGTGGCCGCCGTCACGGCGCCCGAGGCAACCGCGGCCGTGTTCTCGATGATGTGACTCGCGCCCTTCGTACGTTGGATCGTGTCGTCCAGTACGTCTTCGAGCCCGCTCCAGAACGAGAACTCCTTGTTGATCGTGTGCAGGTCGGGATGCGTGGCGGCCAGTTCCTTCCGTAGCACGTTGCCGAGTTGCCGGTTCGCCCACTTCTCGGCGACATCCTTCACGCTGGCCGGAAGCGATCCCGTCTTCGGATAGCCTACGCGGTCCCAGACCTGCCGCAGCCCGCGCGCCTGTTCGAGCGTCAACTCGTCCCCGTGGAACGTCATCAATGCTTCGAGCTTTTCGACCTGTTTGTACCGCTTGGGGTCGATGACCGTTTCGAGGACCACCATCCCCGGCGCCGAAGGCGTCCGCGCCGAGACGAGTTTCGACAGGCTCGGGTTGGCGAGAACCTGTGCGGTCGGCACCTCGCGCGTCTGGATCATGGTGTTCTTCAGCTTCTCGGTTTCACTGAGGAATGGCGCGGTCGGAATCTTGTCGCTGCCGTGCGCCTGGAGGAACTTGTCGATCGCTGCCCCGGCCGCTTCGCGGGCTTCCTCATACTTGGCGAGCGCCGCCTCGCGTGACGTGCCGAGCGCCCCGCCGAGCGTCTCATCGCCGCGCGCAAGGATCTCGGGGAGATGCTTCTCGACTTCGGACGCCATCCCGCCGCTCGTCGGATTCATGCCGCGCCGTGGCGCGAAGAACCGCGTGGCGGCCCGCTCCGAGCTGGCCTTTACGGAAGGCCCGACCGCCTCGATGCCCTTACCGACGACGGGGGCCACCATACCCACGCCTCCGGCCAGCGCCGCCATACTCGGCGTGCCGCCCTGGAGATGCGTGAGACCGGCCGCCGTCGCGCCCTGTGTCAACATCTTGGCCGCCAGCGCACCTTTCCCAACCGGCAGGGCGAAGAACTCACCGAGCTGCTCCGCGCTGTAGCCGATCTTCTCGGCGGTGTTCTTTGGCGTGGCGTAGTCCGCCCGCGCCTGGTCGAACAGCACGTCGGCCGGGACGACTTCTCCCGTCGTGAGGTATTGCACGGCATCCGAGGCATAGCGCACCGGCGGAACCATCTTGTGCATGAACTTGCCCGCGCCGATCGCGGTGTTCAGGAATCCCTTCACGACGCCAACCGCCACGTCCGCAACCGGCTGAAGGGTCGTGCGGGCAAGACTCGCTTCGTTGACGTTGACGGGCGGCGTGTCGGTTGGAACGTCCGTGCCCGCAAACTCGGAAGCCCTCGACTCCCACAGGGCCGCACGATCCGCGTCCGGGAGGTCCAGCTCGCGCAGTACACGTTCAAGACTCGCTGGATCCCGCGTGGACGCAATCGCCTGCCATGCGGCAGCCCGCTGGGTCGCCGGCAGTTTCGACAAGATCGAGACGGGATCAGGCATGAATTAGTCCGTCTTGCGCGGCGCGTTCCGCGAACGGGTGACGCGCGCCTGTAGTTGTCTGGTGGCGGGTGGAGCGAATCGGGGAAGCGCAGTTGGAGGCGAGAATCGGACGGGACGGTCGGCAACAGCTTCAGCCGGTGCATCCTCTCCAAACAAGGAGGACTGCCCGGCCGATTCGAGTTCGGCGCGGGTTACGGGCGGCGATTCCTCTCGCGCATCCGCTGCATGTTCTGATTGTAGATCCGCACCACCTCGTCCACGGTCGCCAGCTTCGCGCCCGTCAGCGGTGTGCTCCAGCCCGGAGGCAGATGGCCCGGGCGTCTCGGTGCGTCCGGCGCGGAAGTCTGTTTCGAGGGCGGCGATGATCGTGTCGGTGGCGTCGGTCGGCTTGCTGGTGCCTGCATGGACATTCCTCGCGGCCTCGGTGATCGCCCGAGACGTGGCTCCGGTGGTGTCCGCGAACGAATCGAGCAGCGCGGCGAACCGCTGCGCTGCGGACATCATGCGCTCATTCGCCGACCGATTCAAGGTGTTCCCGGCCGCTTCCAATCTGGTCGCATTACGGAATGCGTTGCCGAAGGCCGATTTCTGGTCTCTGAGTGCATTGGCGACGGCGTTGACGACTTGTGCTTTTTCCTTGGCGAGCGACACCGCCACGGCCTGTGGCCCGAACATGTCCTGTTGCGTCTCGGTCGCGTCCGCGTCCTTGATCAGTTCCTTGACGAAACGGTCGGCCTGATAGGCATTGGCAAGGTCCGCCTTTGCCAGCGACCGAATCGCAAGGATCTGCAGCGCAGGGTCAGCCACGTACCGCCCAACCGCTTGCGCGAAGTTCGGCGCGATCTCCCCGTTCACGACGGCGTGGAATGCCACGTCGCTCAATTTCGCCAACTCGACGGCCTGGGCAAATCGCTCCCCTTCCACGTTGCCACGAGGGATACTGGCGGTCTCAGCCGGGGTTAACGGAGACTCCCGAACGACCTTGGCGATGTCGATCGGGCTGGCATTGTTCAACCTGGTGTTGACGAGCGCCGCCTGTCGCCGAACATCTGGGGCGGTCCACCCATCTGTTTCCCGCAATACCAGAGCGTCCAACATCGGCACCGTCTTGCCTTCGCGAACGAGACGATGTGCGAGGTTCACCCGCTGATGCCCGTCCACTACCATCAGCCGGCCGTCACGGAGTTCATGTACGATGACGGGAGACACTTTCCCCTGAAGTTCGTCCCACTGTTCAACCTCTCGAAGTCGTCCGGTCTGTCCCGTCGCGTCCGATTCCTTGAACTGATACTCCTGGGGAGACAGCGTGAGGTCGGTGGCGTGGACAGTGCGCGTCGTCATCGCCCCAGGCGTCGAGACGGGCATCGTGTCAGTATCCGATGCGGGGATCGGTTCGGCCGAGATGATGGTTGGCGCGTATTGAACGGCCGTGTCGATCGGGGCATTGGCCTCGATCGGGCCGATCGGCGCCTCCGCGTTTGGACGTTCCGCCGGCGTGATTGGCGCCACGTCCACGATCGTTAGTGTGGGAAGTCCACGCACAGGTTCATACGCCGCATCTCGCTCGAGGCCCGTTGCGTGTTCAACCCTCTGGGCGGGGGCCAGCTCGTCGAACAGGCCAGGGGAAAGCACGTCTGAAACCTTCACTGATGCGAGTCGTGCCGCTGCGCCCTCCGTCTGCGCGTTGATCACGATGTCGTCGAGGACCGGGGGGGGCGACGCCACAGTGGCGGTCGGATCGGCCGGGAGCACCGACGTACGCCCCTTCGTCACGGCCGTTACCGCGTCTGCCGCGATGCGTTCGGCCACGTTCACGCCACGGCCCGCGAGTTTGGACTGCGCGATCCGGTCAAGAACGGCTTTTCCCCCTTTGCCTATCGCCAAGAGCGCGGCGAGGTCGCCGGCCAGGTCCGCAAATGCCTGTGGCAATCCGGCTGCGGTCGCCGCGTAAGTCGCGGCCTTCGAGGCGCCAGCGGCCAGCGCCATGTATACCGGAGCCGCGACGGGCGCAACGGCCAGGGCTCCCGGGAGGACAACAGACGCTAGGCCCATTCCGCCTCGGATCACGTCAGAGGCTCCGCGTGCCGTCCGCGAAGGATCAGCCACCATCGTCGGGATTCCCGGCCCCATCGTCACGCCCGACTGGACGATTTCGCCGATGCCCTGTCCAACTTGACGGGCGCCCTCGGCCGGTACGTCCAGGAACGATTCACCGAACGGGACAGGCGTGGGCACGGGGCGGCCGGTCTTGGGATTGATGACGGGCGCACTCGTGGCCTGCTGGCCAGGAGACCATCGGGGCGGATTGAAGGGGGTGGTCTGGGGCGTCCGGGTCGCCAGCGCGTAGTTCGCTTGGGCTACCGCGTCCCAATCCGGCGAATGGGACTGGCTGGGTTCCCTACGCCCGGCCAGTGTCGGCGTCGGACCCGGCGGAACCGCCAACGAGGCGAGCGACGGGGCCTTCGACACGGATGGAGCGATCCCGTCTGCGGCGATGGGCTGCCGACGGACAATCGTCAGCGCCGGCGGTTGGCCTTCCGGAATCCCCTCGCGCTTGACGATGGACAACCCGGGCATGTGGCCTACTTCACCCGCACAACCGTCCCGTCAGTTCGCAGATCCCACACCGACCCATCGCTCAGGGTGTAGCGCGTGCCGGGCGACTGGCCTTTCAGGAGCGCCTGTACCTGGGATGCCATCGGGTCGCTACTTTGGCCTGTCGCCGGGCTCGGCGCGGGTGCGCCCTTCCCCGGCGCGGGGAGTGTCGCCGACCCCGCCAACGCACGCATGGACGGCGCGGACGGCGGCTGCGTGTTGGGCGTGGCCGCGGCAAATGGGTTGTTCGACCATACGCCGCCCTTGGACCCCGGCGGGGCGGATGTCGGACCCGGCGCGTCACCCGTCACACTCCCGAAGTCCGGTTTTTCGTGAACCACCTTGAGGAATCCCGCAATCGTACCAGACACCGTGTTGATGCGGTTCAGCCACGGACCCGTCACGTTGTCCATGTCCTTTTGCATCATTTGGGCGACGGCCGCAAACTGCTCGGGGTTCTGTGCGGTATTGATCAACTCGTCGGCCTTCTTCGCGGCCGTGGTGGATAACTCCGAGGCAGAGAGGAACGCGCCCGACGTGACCTTGGCGTACTCACGGGCCGCCGAGTAGATCGCCACCTCGAAGGCGCTCAGGTCGGGCAGACCCGACGTACCCGCCCCCTTCTGTACCCACTGGACGAATCGGTTGGCAGCCGGCGCACCCGCACGCCCTACCTTTGCGCTCTGTTCGAGGGCAAGGCCGAGGTTCGCGTTGGCCGTGTCGGCATACGCCGCGAGTGTGTTGTACTTCGGCAGGAGATTTGCCAGCGTTGAGGCGTTGGCCTTGTATTCCGCCTGTAGCGTGGCGATGTCGGTGCCGGCCGCGTCGGCCAACGCCGCCCCGGTGTTCTGAATCGCCATCCGCGCCGTCGTGACGATGCCCTTGCCGCCCATCCCCAGCGTCGGCATGGTGCCCTTAAGCGCGTAGGTGATGCCGTTCTGGTAGATGGCGTTCGGCGTCAGTCCTGTCTTGCGGTCGATGATGTTCGCCGACTTGGGATCCGGGCGTTTGGCCGTGACTTCGCCGGCCTCGGCGAGGGCGTCGGACCCAGCCCCTCCCGCGCTGGCCGGCGGAATCGGACGAACTTCGCCTGCGATGCGCTGGCCTTGCTGGTCGGTCCATGTGCCATCAGCGGGATTGAACGTGGCGATCGTGGCTTTCCCATTGACGAGCACATCCTTCGGCTGCAAGCCTTTGGTTGCCGTCTCGGGCCGTCCGGCCGCGAGCATCCGCGTCGCCCGGTCGACCATATCCGGAATGGATGTCTGGGTGCCAAAGGCCGTCTTGAACAGCAGCGACTTCCCTCGCGTGTCGGCCAGCGCCTTGATCGCCTCAACTTCTTCGGGGGTCTTGGCCGACGCGACAAACGTGGCCAGATACTTCGTGTACGCCTCGTCGTCGCGGGACGATTCTCGCAGTTCTTTCGTCGCCACCGCTGCCGCCGCCAACTTCTCTTGCGTCGACATCGTGGCGTCAAGATACTGATTCAACACCGCGGGATCGGTGGGGACGGACTCGGGAATAAGGGACAGGTCTTCCGGCGTCAAGTCGAATGCCTTGCCGTACTGCGCGCGGGCATTGGCCCACAAGGGCTGGCGCTTCGCGGGGTCCGTCACGCCAATCAGGCGGATCATGTTGCCAGCCGCTTCGGCGGCGCTGGTGAGTCGCTTGGCCTTGACTTCTTCGAGGCCCAAACGCGCCGCCTCGGTTTTCATGGCATCCGTCTCGTACTGTTGCGACAGATCGTCCCGACCGTATCCGCTGGCAATTTCCATCTTCTGTGGAGTCGTCATGCCCGCCGTCTGCCGACCGATCTCGTCCTGCTCGAACGCACGACGTTCTTCGCGCTGGAGGCGTTCTGTTTGCGCCTGCCGCAACTTCCGCGTGGGTTCGTCGGCCTGGATCTTCGCCAAGTCCGCCATCGTGGTGCCCACGGTATTGATGACGTTGCCCCACAGATAGGCTTGCGCGTTCCCCTGCTGGCGGGCGGCGTTCGCCGCAATCGCGCCGCGCTGCCGGATGAGGTCGCTCATTCGTGCGTTCGAGGCTTCGCTTGTATACGGCTGTCTTACGTACGGGACATTGGCCATCGGTTAGCCTCGTGCTAGAATAGGTATATGCCTATTCTGCGACGGTGTTACGCCTGCCACATTGAACAACCACTCGACAATTTTCACAGAAGCGCCAAACTC
>JAPKZP010000751.1 GCA_026393735.1 Acidobacteriota bacterium | reverse complement strand
ACGTCGACTTGGGCGGTCCCATCCTCCGGCGGCGTCTCTGGTTCTACGCCTCCTATCGGAACCAGGACATCCGGCAGGGCGTGTTGGGCTACCTGGCCTCGCCGGGGCCGGACAACCTCATCGGGACCTCCGACGACGTGCCCGGGGAGTATCACGTCAACCTCGAGAACATCACGGTGAAGCTGACCGGTCAGATCAATGCGAAGCACCGGTTCAACGGCTTCATACAGAAACAGACCAAGGACTACCCGGAACGCAACGCCGACGCGTACCGGTTCGCCGAATCCACGTGGCACCAGATCTTCAAACCCCTCGCGGCCAAGGCCGAGTGGTCGTGGATGATCTCCGATCGCACCTTCGTGAACGCGTTCGTCGGGCGCTGGCAGTACACGACCGATTCGCTCAACTACACGGAAGCCCCGGCGGCCTACGATACGGTCACGCTCCGGTACTGGGGCCGCTTCAACACCGCCCCCTACATCGGCGGCCGCGGCCGGTGGCAGTACAACACCAGTCTGTCGCACTACATCGCGAACAAGTGGGGTGGCAGTCACGACCTGAAGGCCGGCTTCGAGTACACCGACGAGAGCCGCCGGTACGATGCGGACGCACGGTCGGGCGGGCGCGACTACCAGCTCCGGTTCCAGAGCGGGGTGCCCTTCCAGGTCGTCGTCTACAACTATCCCTACTACACGCTCGACAAGATGACGACGCAGTCGATGTTCCTTCGTGACGCGTGGCGTTTCGGCGACCGCGCGACGCTCAATCTAGGCCTGCGCTGGGAGCGGTATCATCTCTTCCTGCCCGCACAGTCCAAACCGGTCGGGCGGTTCTATCCTGGCGGCGACTTCCCGGCCCAGGAGGTCCTTACGTGGAACAACTGGGCGCCGCGCGTGGGGTTGTCCTGGCCGCTCGACAAGAAGAACCGGACGGTCCTGAAGGCGACGTACGGATGGTACAACTTCGCCCAGCAGGCCACCTACGGGGACACGTATAACCGCAACTCCGCCAACACGACGACCTACCGGTGGAACGACCTCAACGGCAACCGTGACTACGACGACGGCGAGTTCGGCACGTTCGTGAGTTCGACTGGCGCCGCGTCATCGGTCGCGAACGCTGACCTGAAGCAACCCAAGACGCACGAAGTGACGGTGTCCGTCGAACGGCAGCTTGGCGCCAGCATGTCGAGCCGGGCCAGCTACATCTACCGGAAGGAAGTCGACCGCTACCAGAACGTGAACGTGCTGCGGCCCTACTCGGCGTACTCGATTCCGATCGCGAACACCGACCCGGGCCCTGACGGCGTCCTGGGCACCAGTGATGACGGCGGAGCGCTGACCTACTACGACTACACGGCCGCCTACGCCGGGTCGGCATTCGTCCAGAACAAGGACCTGAACACGGACGGGTACGACAACAGCTACCACAACTTCGAAGTGGCCGCCCAGAAGCGTCTATCGAACAAGTGGCAGCTCGTCACGTCGTTCCTCGCCACCCACACGGACATGTGGCGCAACGGGGTCCCGCAGGATCCCAATGCGGCGGGCTTCTACCCCAAGTCGAACTACTGGGAGTGGGGCTTCAAGGCGTCAGGCAGCTACGAGCTGCCGTGGAAGATCCAGGCCGCCGCGATGTTTACGAGTCAGAGCGGCGCTGTGTGGGCCCGAGAGGCACGATTCACCACGGGGCTCGTCCGTTTGTCGGAAGTCATTCTGCTCATGGAGGACGCGGCGGCACGCCGTCTGCCGACCCAGAACATCCTGAACCTCAGGTTCGAGAAACGGCAGAAGCTCGGCCCCGGCACGGCAGCCTTCCAGCTGGATCTGTTCAACGTGACCAATGCGAACGTCGAACTGGGCGTGACCGCCAGGTCAGGAGCGAACTTCAACAAGATCACCAGCATCGTGCCGCCGTTCGTCGCGAAACTCGGCGTCGTCTACACGTTCTAGCGGCCGCACCTCAGTCGCATCACGGGCACTCGCCGCACCAGGGGCGGTGAGTGCCCGCCCGGCCCCCGTCGCAGTGGACCTCTTTCGTCAGCGCTCCGCTGAGGTGACTCACCGGATTGCATATCATCCGTCAGCGCTATCAGGAGGCACCGTGACGCGCCACTCTTCCATCCGTCTCATCGTCATCGCGATCGTCGCCGCGTGTGTCGTGCTGCCCGGATCGGCGGGGTCCGGCTCGGAGGAATGCACGACGCTCGTCGCGGCCGGGCTCGCCACGCCCTCCGGCGGTCCCATCCTGTGGAAGAACCGGGACACCGGCACGCTCTCGAACAAGGTCATCCTGGTGACGGAACATCCGTACTCGTTTCTCGCGCTCGTTGACGCGGACGACACGGCGGGCCGCGCGGCGTGGGCCGGGATCAACGCCGTCGGATTCGCGATTGCCAACTCGGCGTCGTACAACCTGCCGACGCCGGCCGGGGAACTGCAGGAGCAGGAAGGCGTCGTGATGGCCGAAGCCCTCCGCACCTGTCGGACGGTGGGCGACCTCGAACAGATGATCGTCCGACGGCAGGGGAAACGCCTTGGCGTCCGAACCAACTTCTTCGCCATCGACGCGGCGGGCGGCGCCGTCATCATCGAGACCCACAACCACGGGTACACGCGCTACGACGCGTCGGCCTTCCCCATGCTGCGGTTGCCCAATACCAACTTCTCGCGCAGCGGGGCGGAGAACGATGGCTCCGGTTATCTCCGATTCGACCGCGAGAATCAGATCCTCCGCACGGTGCCGGACGGGCGCCTTGACGCGGAGACCATATTCCGGGACTTCGCGCGCGACCTCAGCCACCCGCTGCTGCGCCACCCCTCGCGCGAGGAGTGGAAGCGGCTGCCCGCCGACACGCCGTACTGGATTCACTCCAACTACACGATTGACCGGCCCAGCACGGCCTCCGTGGTCGTGATCCAGGGGGTCAAACCGGGACAGGACCCCATGCGGTCCACGATGTGGGTGGCGCTTGGCGAACCCGTGACCACCGTCGCCGTGCCGCTGTGGGTCGCGGCAGGCGTCCCGCCCGACGAAGT
The DNA here is from genome assembly GCA_026393735.1 of Acidobacteriota bacterium. Lineage (GTDB taxonomy): Bacteria > Acidobacteriota > Vicinamibacteria > Vicinamibacterales > JAKQTR01 > JAKQTR01. The sequence goes on along the minus strand of JAPKZP010000751.1, from coordinate 1,754 downwards.
GTGGCAAGGCAAGGATGCTCCGATTTCAATAGAGGCCTCTCGCCTGAAGGGTGTGCTCCGGCCCCTGAAGGCCCGCGAGCGCGCGGAGTACATGGACCTGACGCGTCTCGACAACGCCGCAGGGACCGGCTGGCTGCCGGGCCTGCTTGCGCTTGAGCACGGCATCATCGCGGAGACCGAGACCCTGCTTGGCAAGAACCCCTCCCCGGCTGAACTCGCCGCCCATCAGAAGTCGATGGCCGGCCGGGCGTATGCGACGCTCAAGGGGATCGCTCCTCCATCGCGTACCGGATCCTCGCAGGACTCGGTGCCCGCCTCGCTGGCCGCCCCGGCCCTCGCGGAGGCTGTCGCGTTACAGCAGCAGAAAAAGCACCAGGAGGCGCTGACTGCACTGGCGAAGGCGGTGGCGATCGATCCCGCGAACGCCGATGCCAGCCTCCTGTCGTGTCGATCGCTTGCGGCGTTGCGCCGGCACGAGGAAGCGATTGCCGCGTGCACGGAGTCGCTTCGACTCCGACCCGACCAGGAGGAAGTGCTGCGGGATCGCGGTCACTACTACCTGAATCTGGGACAGACCGAGCCTGGGCTGGCCGACCTCGTGCGGGCCGTCGCGCTGAGCCCGCGAGACCGTGGCGTGTACTACCACCTCGGCCTCGCGTACTACCTGCAGGGTGACTTCGCGAACGCCGCAAAGGCCTACGACGGCTGTGTCCTCAACTCCGGAGATGACACTTCTCGGGTGGAATGCCAGACCTGGCTTCTGCCAAGCCTTCTCCGCTCCGGCCGGAAGGTCGATGCGCAGAGGCTGCTGGCGAGCGTCAGCGCGGCGCCGATGGACGGACACCCCGGCAACTACCTGGACCGTCTCCTGCTCTTCAAGGGCGCGCGCACGGAAGCCGAGGTGGCAGCCGCGATGACGGCTGAGGGGCCGCTGTCCGAGGCGAGTGTCGGCTACACCATCGGGATCTGGCATCTGCTGAACGGACGGGCGAGTCGGGCACGGGAGTATTTCACGCGCGCGGTCGCCTCGAACTACCCGACGGCGTGGGGCTATCGCGCGGCAGCCGCGGAACTGAAGCGCCTGGACGGCGGCGCAGCCCAGAAATAGACGGCCTGTATCCGTCGCCGAGCCTGCGGCCGGGGAGCACGCGCTCAGTTCATCGGGCGGCCCGGTGACGTGCGCCCCGCCTGAGGCCCCCAGTGTCGCTCCCGCACAATCCAGACGCGCAACAGCGTCAGGCCGACGGTGGTCAACCCGGTAGCCAGCCCGACCCACAGCCCGCGAACGCCCCAGCCAGCCCAGAAGCACAGCGCGTATCCGAGGGGCAGGCCAATGCCCCAGTGCCCGGCCAGGTTCGCCAGCATGGGGATGCGGGTTTCACCGAGTCCCCGGAGAATCCCGGTTGAGATGCCCTGCGTACCGTCGAAGATCAGGCAGACGCCGGCCACCGCGAGCAGCGGTGGCCCGATCGCGAGGACGGCCTCATCGGCGGAGAACGCCGCGATGAGGGGACGTCCCACCAGCAGGAACACCACGGCCGCGGATGCGGTGAACGCGGCGCCGAGCAGCAACGCCGTCCAGCCCGCCCGCCGGAGACCGTCGGCGTCGCCCCGTCCGGCGGCCTGACCAACACGGACCGCACCCGCCGCGTTCAGCCCGAGCGGCACCATGTAGACCACGGCCCACACGTTGACCGCGATCTGATGGGCCGCGAGCGCTGCCGCGCTGAGTCGGCCGGCGAGCGCCGTGGCTG
>JAPKZP010000620.1 GCA_026393735.1 Acidobacteriota bacterium | reverse complement strand
GCCGCCAGCACGGGCGCGGCGGCGTCGGCATCAGCGTCAGCCGCGGGCGGCCGCGGCGGCCGTGGCGGCGCGGCGACGACGGCGGCCCCGGCTGCGGCGGCGACCGCCAGCGCGACGGCGCGCCAGGTGACGTTCTCGATCAACATGGAGATCGATCGCAAGGCGCTTCGCCGCGAGGTGTTCGACGCGGTCTGGCGCGTGATGAAGAACCGCTTCTACGACGCGAAGATGCACGGCGCCGACTGGAATGCGGCGCGTGTCACCTACGGCGCACTCCTCGAGAACATCGTCGACGACGACGAATTGCGCGTCGTGATGATGCAGATGATCGGCGAGCTGAACGCCTCGCACACCGGCGTGAGCGGGGGCGGGGGCGGCGACCAGCCGGCCGCGCAGACGCGGTATCCCGGGTTCGAGCTCGAGCCCGACGCGTCCGGCTGCTACAAGGTCGAGCACGTCTGGAAGGGCGGGCCCGCCGACCACGACTACGTGAAGCTCAAGGCCGGCGACTTCATCATCGCCGTCAACGATCGCGAGCTGAGGACGACCGACAGCTACTGGCGCGACTTCACGATGGCGGCCGGGCGCAAGTTTCACTTCCTCGTCAACAGCAAGCCCGTGCGCGAGGGCGCGTGGGAGGTGACGCTCGATCCCATGACCGGCCCCGCCTACACCAACGCCCAGTACGCGAAGTGGGTCGAGGACCGGCGGGCCATCGTGGAGAAGGCCGGCAGCGGCGAGATCGGCTACCTGCACATCCGGGCCATGGACGCGCCGTCGCTGCGGCAGTTCACGCTCGACCTCGCGATGAACCGCACGAAGAAGGCGCTCATCATCGACCAGCGCTTCAACGGCGGGGGCGGCATCGACCAGGAGCTGCTCTCGATACTGATGGGGCAGAAGTACCAGTACACGCGGGGGCGGGACGCCGGCCAAGACGTGCCGCGCCCGCTCGAGACCTTCTACGGGCCGATGGTCGTGATGCAGAACGAGCGCTCGGCCTCGGACGCGGAAATGTTCCCGCAGGGGTTCAAGGATCTGAAGCTCGGCAAGACCGTTGGCATGCCGACGATGGGCGCGGTGATCGGCACCGGGTCGTACACGCTGGCCGACGGATCGGCGATCCGCACGCCGGGGTCGGGCGTGTGGACGGCGAAGGGCGACAACATGGAGAACTTCGGCGTGCAGCCCGACGTGCGGGTGGACAACGGGCCAGAGGACTTCGCCAGGGGCCGCGACGCGCAGCTCGAGAAGGCCGTGGAGGTGCTGAAGGCGGAGATCGCGGCCGGGGGCGGGAAGAAGTAGGGGCCCTACTCCTCGTCCGATCCCCGCCGGCCGCGCAGCGCCTTCACCGTGCCGCGGCGCTTCTTCGTGGCAAGGCGCTTCAGGCGCGCACCGGGCCTGGGTTTCGTCGGCCGGCGCGGCCGCGGGGGTTTCGCGGCCCGCTCCACGAGCGCCTCCAGGCGCGCGCGGGCGGCCTCGCGGTTTTGCGCCTGCGTGCGGTGTTCGCGGCTGTCGATGAGCAGCACGTCACCGGCGATGACGCGGGTGCCGGCGAGGGAGATGAGACGATCCTGCACGTCGCGCGGCAGCGACGAGTCGCGGATCCGGAAACGCAACTCGACCGCCGTGGCGACCTTGTTGACGTTCTGGCCGCCCGGTCCCGACGCGCGGACGAAGCGCTCCTCGATGGCGTGCTCGTCGGCAATCATCCCGATTCTCCCGTGCGACGCGTGGCCCGGACCATGTGATCATCATTCTATGCCCGGCGAGCGCGCCGCTACGACCGCCCGGCCCACGCAGCCCGTGGTGCAAGTCCACCCGCATCGGGCCCCTGGTGTGCGATAGTGAGGCAGTGAGCGACACCCGCACATGATGATTCGACAGACGGACGACCTTCGCATCCGCCAGGTCCGGCCCCTCATACCGCCGGCCATCCTCATCGAGGAATTGCCGCTCACTGAGCGCGCCTCCGAGACGGTGGCGGGAGCCCGGGCCGCCATCACCGCGATCCTGCGCGGCGACGACACGCGCGTGGTCGCCACGGTCGGGCCTTGCTCGATCCACGACCCACAGGCCGCCCTCGAGTATGCCGGCCGCCTGCACGCGCTCGCCCGCCGCGTCGCCGACGATCTCGTCATCGTGATGCGCACGTACTTCGAGAAGCCGCGGACGGTGGCGGGGTGGAAGGGCCTCGTCAACGATCCGGATCTCGATGGGAGCTACCACATCAACAAGGGCCTGCGGCTCGCGCGATCGCTCCTGCTCGGCGTCAACGAGCTGGGGCTGCCGACGGCGTGCGAGTTCCTCGACACGCAGGTGCCCCAGTACCTGGCGGACCTGACCTCCGCCGCCGCCATCGGCGCGCGCACAACCGAGAGCCAGGTGCATCGCGAACTGGCCTCGGGCCTCTCGATGCCCGTGGGCTTCAAGAACGGGACGACTGGGAACGTGCAGATCGCCGTGGACGCCGTCGTGGCGGCGAGGCAGCCGCACTGGTTCGCCGGCGTGACCAAGCAGGGCGTGGCCGCCATCCTGCAGACGACCGGCAACGACGCCTGCTACGTCATCCTGCGGGGCGGATCGCGCACCGGGCCGAACTTCGCGGCCCACGACATCGAGGACGCATGCGGTCGGCTCGCAGCCGCCGGCCTCCCGCCATGCGTGATGGTGGACTGCTCGCACGGAAACAGCGGGCGCGACCACCGGCACCAGATCGACGTGGCCGCCGATGTCGGCCAGCAGATCGCCGGCGGCTCGCGCCGGATCTTCGGGGTGATGATCGAGAGTCATCTCGTCGAGGGCCGGCAGGCGCTGGCTTCGGAGCAGCCGCTCGTCTACGGCCAGAGCATCACGGACGCGTGCCTGTCGATTGCACAGACCGAGCCGATCCTCGAGCGTCTCGCCCGCGCGCGCGCCCGGCGCCGCACCGCCAAACGAGGATCGCCGCCAGCGTCGCGCTGACCGGCGGCTCGGCTATACTCAGCCCGTCTTCGTTCCGCGCTCCCATCGCCCCAGGCAACTTCGGGAGGACTCCATGGACCGCCGCGAATTCCTCACATGCTCAGGTGCGTGCATGAGCGCCGGCATCGTCGGGCTGTCGCTCGCCGCACCGGCCGCCGCGCAGCAGGCGCCGCCAGCCGCGCAGGCCGCGCCGCCGACGGCTGCCAGCACTCCGGTCGTGGTGCGGCCTCGCTACGCGATCGAGATCGATATCGTGGAAGCGGAAGGGACGTGCCCGAATCACAAGGCGGGCCAGAAGATCGCGTACCCGGCCGACGCGGGCAAGATCTGCCCGTGGCTCATGGACAGCATGAGCGGCGCGATCCGGGTGCTCGAGTATGGCGGCACGCTGCAGTGGCTCTACAAGGGCACGCCCTACGAGAAGGTGATCGACCCGAACGGCCTGACGACGGAGTTCATCCGCTGCCCGGATCCGTCGCGCGCCGTCGTGGCGAAGATCTCGCGTCGGCGGGTGTAGCCGCACCCTGGCCGGCGGCAGGCACACCGGGACGTTCAGGCTGTCGATCACCACGGCCTGCTGGGCCTTCACGGTCGAAAACCACTCCGGGAGCGGTTTCCCCGGTCGAAAACCACTCCGGGAGCGGTTTTGGGAGACACAAGTCCGCCGTTAGCGCACGACGAGGACGCGTGAGCGAAGCACAACACCACGACAGCCTGGCGGGCGCGTGGCGCATGGCGGTGCCGATCGTGGCCGCCGTGCTGCCGCTCGTGACCTGGCCAGGACTTGCCGAGGCGTTCTCCACGCCCAAGCGCTGGCTGCTCGCCGGCGCGGTGGCCGTCCTGCTGCCGCTGGCCGCGTGGCAGACGGCGCGCGGGCGGCACGGCGCGCGCCGCGTGTCAGACGCTGTTCCGCCCCTGCTCCAGGCGACGCTCGTCATCTGGCTGGCGTCCTTCGCGTGGTCAGCGCTTGCGGCACCCAGCGTCTCGCCGGACGCGCTGGTCCTCGGCATTGCCGGTCCGCTGTGGTGTTTCGTGATCGTGCTAGCCGCCGTGCCGGCGACGCGCGTGGCGGACGCCCACGTCGCGGGCACGACCGCGATGGCGTCGGTGGGAATCGCGCAGGCGGCGGGCCTGGATCCCTTCGTCTGGTTCGGCTGGGTTCCAGGCATCGCCGGCGCCAGCCATCGCATGCGCGTGTACGGCACCCTCGGCAATCCGGACTTCGTGGCGGCCCTGATCGCGGCCACCATTCCTCTCGCCTGCGGCCTGGCGGTGGCCCCCGGCGCATCGCGACCGCGCCGCACCGTAATCGTGCTGGCGATCGGGGTGCTCGCCTCGGCGCTCTTCGTCACAGGCTCGCGTGCCGGCGCCTTCGGACTTGCGTGCGGCGTGGTCGTCTTTGCTGCGATCCTCCGTCACCGGCTGTCGCGGTGGGTAATGGCGGGGGCCGTGCTCGCGTCCGTCGGCGCGATGGCCGTGTCGGACGGACGAGGCGCCGTCGAGACGCTCCGCGGGCGCGCCTATGTCTGGCACACCACGTGGGCGCATGCCTGGGAGCATCCCGTCACGGGCCTCGGCCCCGGGGCGTTCGAGTTGCACTACGCGGGCTGGGACAGGGCCGTCCAGGCTGCGCTCGGACCCGGCCACCGCGATGCGCGGTTCGCCGGGCCCCAGCAGTTCGCGCACCAGGACTATTTCCAGGCGCTCGTCGAGCGGGGCGTCGCGGGGCTCGTTGCGACACTCGTCGTGCTGGCGACGCCCGTCCTCGTGTGGCGCCGATCGCGCCGCGTCGGCGTGAGCGCCCGCGCCGCACTTGCCGGCGCCGCGGGAGCCGTGGCGGCGTGCGCCGCCGTCGCGTGTTTCGACTTTCCGCTCCAGCGCCCTGCTGAAGCGGCTGCTCTCTGGATGAGCGTGGCCCTCGCCTGGCAGGCCGCGCGCTCTGCTTCGTTGACGCCGTTGAACCGTGACACTCAAGGAGAAATGACCCGATGATGAGATCCAGGATCGGCAGGACACTGTACGCGCTGGCGCTCGGCGCCCTCGCGGTGGCGCTCGTGGCCTCGGCGGTTCGCGCGCAGTCGGCGAGCTTCAACGCAAAGCGGACCGAAATCCAGCGGCAGGCCGCCGCCGATCAGGCCGCGGCGCAACTGCGCGGCGAAGCCAACCGGAAGAAGCTCTACGAGCTCCACCCGACGCCGGAACTACCCCTCGCCAAGCCCGTGCTGATGGCGGCCGGCGCGAGCGCCCCGCTCTCGATTGCGGGGAAATTCAGCGACAAGACCACGTTTGTGAGCGCCACCGATGGCGTGGAACTGACGAACCCCGTCGTAGCTGCCAACGCCTTCAAGGCCACCGTCTCCGCCGCCGCGGGGCTTCCGCCAGGCTGGGGCCGCGTCTACGCCTTCTCGCCCGTGAGCGCGGCCGAGGCGTGGACCCCGGCGGTCTTCGTCGGCTCGCCCATGACCTTCACCCTCACGGCCACGAACGGCTGGACCATCAAGCTTGTGCCCGAGGCCACAGCCTTCACGATCGAGAAGCCCGGCACGGCCACCGTCACGTACAAGGCTCAGTACTTCAAGCCGGGCGCGACGACGCCGTTCGAGACGACGAGCGGGTCGCTGACGGTCCAGGCCGAATCGGCTGTGGG
>JAPKZP010000467.1 GCA_026393735.1 Acidobacteriota bacterium | reverse complement strand
TCGTCGACACTGATCCGTTGAACTGCCAGCCGTTTGACAGGCGCTTGACCACTGCAAACTCAAAGCTGGCGTAGGACGCGTCGGCTCGCGAGTCGTTGATGCGCGTGTACTTCTCGTATGCAGCGCCGGCAAGGGACGTCGAATATTCCCAGTACGTCAGGTTTGTTCCGGTGTCGTCCGAGTTGCCAACAACTCCATCGGGCCCCGGGTCGGGCTTGGTCACCGGAATGGAGTATGTGCTCGGCGGACGCGCCAGATTGGTGAGCCGCAGGGTCTTGCGGTTATGGGAGTAGATCCCGGTCATCCGCGCCGCAAGGCCCTTGGGGAATTGCCGTTCGATCGACGCCGAGAACTCGTCGGTCACGGGTGCCTTGTCCGCCAGATTCGCCGCTGTCGTCGCCCCAGAAATGCCAGAGACATAGTCGGGGCCATTCGGGTTCAAGTCGACTTCCCCTGGCTGGTAGGCCTTGTCGTTGTTCAGGTCGTGCCACCGCCACACCGTCGTCACCGACGCCAGGGGATCGAGGTCCTGGACTTCCGGCTCGTTGTGACGCATGTGGATGAAACGGCCCCACCCGAACTTGAGCACGGTCTTGGAATCCCCCGTCAGGTCGTACGCCGCATGCAGTCGCGGAGCGAAGGTGTTCCAGACATGCAACTGGGACGCATCCCAGCACTGGGCCGTGGCGAACATGGCCGCCTCGCGACACTTGTCGGGCACGGATCCGTTATCGCGGGCGTACCGAGCCCCCAGATTGAGCGTGAGGCGTTTCTTGATGGTCCAGATGTCCTGCAGATACATGCCCAGGTACGTCGTGATCTGAAGGGGCTGCGCCGGCGTGTTCTGCGTTCGGAACTGGTACGGCACACCGCTCTGATAAACCAACTCGTACGGCGGCTGGTTCCGGAGGTTGTCGCCGCGGCTCGTGCTCGTGTGGAGGTAGTCGAACCCGGTATCGAGCTGATGGTTCCCGTAGAACCAGTCAGGCCTGTACCAACTGACGGTGCCCCTCGTGTGGTACCGGTCCGGGATGACGAACGAATTGACATTCGGATTCTCGCCCCACAGATTGGTTGTGACCGCGTCGCGCGCCGAAACACCGGGCAGCGTCGAGTCCGGATAGATGCCGTGGGTCACGTCGAACCGATTGACGACGTACGTCCAATTGCCGAATTGGAGGTCAGCCACCAGGGACGGCCTGAGCGTGCCCTGCCACTGGACCTTCCAGGTCTCCGGAACGGTCCGTTGCACCTGTCTTCGCTCCCAGGCCGTGAACTGGTTCGCGCCGGTTGTCTCCCACTTGTGAGTCCGCTGGTAGAACCCGACGAACCGGTTCGACGGTGTCATCTGGTAGGAAAGCTTGGTGCTGAGGTAGCTGGCTTCCTGGTTCTCCACCATCGGGTCGCCATCGGGCTGGTAGGCGCCCGCGACTTCCTTGAGGTCCTGTTGCTTGCGCAGCGCGGCGTAGAACCAGAGCTGCTTCGTGAAGGCTCTTCCACCGATGTCGCCGTTGAGGTCGTACCGCGTCTTCCACGGGTTCCCGCTCGTGACTCCCTGGTCGATCAGTTCCTGGGTCAGGTTGTCACCCTGCCACTCGGTCATGTGCTGGCCGTAGTTCACTCCGCCGTGGAAGTCGTTCCCGCCAGACCTCAGGACGCTGACGATCTGGATGCCGCGGGTTGGCGTCTTGGCGCCGTTCCCAAGGGTGGAAATGGCGGATTCGTCGAACGCGTTGAAGTCGAAGTAGTTGCCCGCACCGCCGCTCGCCCCGGATCCGCCCGCGCCTGGCGTCTGCGGCGCGTTCGTGAAGACGCCTTCGATGAGGTTCCACGGTTCGCCTGATTGTCCGAATGCGCGGAAGGTCGCCTGTTGGTTCAAAGCGCTGCCCCCGACCTCCTGCGTCGTCCGGACGCCTGGGGCGAAGGCCATCACGCTGATGAGTGAGTTCCGGCTCCCGGGGAGCGTCTCGAGCGCTTCGCGTGTCAGTTGCGTCGTGGCAGCCGTCGAAGACGCGTCGACCACGGGCGCGACGGCCGACACGTTCACGGTTTCGGAGACGGTACCGATCGACATCGCGATGTTGATCTTCGCCTCGAAGCCGACCGTCAACCGAATCTCGGACTGCTTGGCGGTTTCGAAGCCCGCCAGTTCGAAGGTCAGCGAGTAGGTTCCAATGGGCAGCGGGCTCAGCCGGTACTCCCCTTTGTCATCCGTCACCGTGGAGACTGAGCCGACCTGCAGTGAGGGGCTCGCTGCCGTCACTGTCACGCCCGGCATGATGGCGCCGCTCTTGTCCGTGACGGTGCCGACGATCGACGCCGTCGATGTCTGTGCCCGTGCGTCGGGGGCATGCAGCAGGAGCCCGCACGCCAGGATTGCGAGAGTCAGGACGACATACCGCGTTGGACTGGCGAACTTCGAATTCATCGGCTACCCCTCCACGGCTGGTACAGCCGCACGATCGGTCATCGAGACGATCACAGCCGATTCGCATTCTGCCCGGTTGCCGCGCGCCATTTGTCGCTTTTTGTCGCGCCCGCGTGGCGGGACCCCGATTACCGCGACCGCGAAGCGAGCGGATATACTTGCCGCCAGCAACCGCCCGGCAGGCGAGCGACACCATCGCCCGGAGGCTTCGTGCACATGCCACGATCGCCCTGGTCAAGGGGCTTCATATCCGTCAACGCCCGGCTAGGG
>JAPKZP010000040.1 GCA_026393735.1 Acidobacteriota bacterium | reverse complement strand
GGACGGTGCAACAGGGCCACGAGCGTGGGCAGCACGTCCACCAGCGACACGTCGTCTCGGGTCATCACGCGCGCCGAAGGAATCCCCGGGCCAGCGATGATCAACGGCACGCGCAGCGTCGTGTCGTAGAGGAACACGCTGTGCGTGACTTCGCCGTGCTCTCCGAATGCTTCGCCGTGGTCGCCGGCGAGGACCAGCACGGCCGTGGCCGCCCGGTCTCCAAGGCCGGCCAGGAGCCGCCCGACTGCCGAGTCCGCCCTCGCGATCTCGTCGTCGTAGCGGACGGGCGCAGGCAGCTTCCCGCCCCCGGCGCCGCGGGCTGGATCGGGCTCGTAGGGCGCATGCGGCTCGAAGAGATGCACCCACAGAAAGACCCGCCGATCGCCCACGGTGCTCAGCCACTCGAGGGCCTCGTCGACGACCATCGTGCCTGGCCGCTCGTTGAGCAACCGGCCGTCAGTCCCGCGAGGCATGCGATCGCCGTACCGATCAAAACCATTGTCGAGGCCGAACCGCCGGTCGAGCGGGAACGCGCCGACGAACGCCCCCGTCGCCCATCCGTCTTCCTTGAACACCGTCGCGAGCGTCGCCACCCCCGGGCGCACGCGCATGCCGTTGTGGCGCGATCCGTGGCCCGGCGGATACAGGCCCGTCAGCAAACTCGCGTGTGAAGGCAAGGTGATGGGCGCGGCAGCGAACGCGCGCTCGAACCGCGTGCCCCGGCCAGCCATTCCATCGATCGCGGGTGTGCGGGCGGCCTGCCAGCCGTACGCTCCCACCCTGTCGGCGCGCAGGGTATCGACCGTGATGAGAACGACGGTACGGACGGCGGACGCCGGCGCCACCGGCTGCTCCGGGCCCCCGCCTCGCAGGCCCGGAAAGAGGGCCAGCACGGCGATGACGGCTGCCGCCAGGGCCAGCGTGACGCCAACGACGAGGCTGCGGCTCACACGCACCATGGCGCTATCCTACACGCCGCATCGGTTGGGCCGTACGAAAGAAGGGGCCCCGGGTTTCGACCCCGGGACCCCTGGATGCGAGACTCACGTCAGGAAAAGGGGCCTGGCCCCTTTTCTTAGAAGGCGAAGCGGAAGCCGATCTGACCGACCCGCTGTTCGGGCTGACCGGAGTCACCCGAGTACGCGGTCGGCTTCATGAACACCGGGTTCGCGGCGTGGCTGGCCAACGTGCCGGTGTAGAAGCGGCTGCTCGATGCCGCCCCGACGCCGAAGTTCGGGTTCATCGCGTTGAACATGTTGAAGATCTCCCCGATCGCCTCGAGGGTCATGCCCTTCCCCAGCTTGAAGGTCTTCGACACGCGCAGGTTGAACTGCGACAAGGCCGCGCCGCGACCGCAGTTGATCGTCGAGCACGTGCCCATTTCCTCGTACTGACCGTTCCCGGCAGAGTCAATCCCCGTGAACTTGTACGCGGTCGTGTAGTTGTCGTTGTTGACGCCGTCGGCATTCACGTCGTACCCGGTCCAGACATGGAGCGGCAGGGCCGACCGGTACCTGAAGATCGGTGACGCGTAGATGCCCCAGGGCAACTGGATGACGGCGCTGACCGTCACCTTGTGGCGCGCGTCGGTGCGCGCTGAGGGACCCCACTGCACGTCGGCCAGCGGTTTGGTCGCATCCTGCACCAGGTTCGTCGTCAGCTCGTCGAGGCCCAGACCACCGAGGCCTCGCGCGTTCGACCACTGGTACCAGGCGTTCATCTGGAGGCCCTTGGACATCCGGCGCCGCATGCCGATGTTGAACCCGTCGAACTTGCTCGCGCCGATGCTCATGTTCATCGTCGGGTTCGC
>JAPKZP010000416.1 GCA_026393735.1 Acidobacteriota bacterium | reverse complement strand
CCAGCGCGCCGGTGACCGGGTCGGGCGACTCGCCCGCATGAATAGCCAGCGTGTGAAGACCGGGCGGACGGATAGCGTTGGGCACGCGCTTCTCCTGTGGGCCCATCGTCCTCCAGCCGGCACAAACCGTCAACGTCGGCGGGTATGCTTGTGCGCCACGGCGTCCCTCACGGCTGGGCCCTGAGATCGAGGGTCACACGGCGCAGGGCCGTCAGCGGGGTTCGAGAATGAGCCGCTCGGCTGTGGCCGCATCGACGGATTCCCGCGTGAAGCGCATCGGGAGGTACTCGACCTTGTTCCACTTGTCGAGCAGGTCTGCGTAGTGGCCGCTCCAGACGTGCCCGGACTGGCCCATCGGGATGATGAACCGCGACGCGTCCAGCGCCGCGAGATCGATGACCTGGCGGTACGACGACACGAAGACCTGGTCGCCCATCGGCATGACCGGCGTGATCGTAAAGGCGTCACCGCCCCGCGGCACCGTGCGGCTGAACAGCCGGCTCAGCAGCGGCACGCCGTCGAACGGCGCATGCGGGAACCGCGCGACGTTGACGCGGTCCCACCGCCACTTCGCGATGCTCGCCGTGCCCTGCCGCTCGCCCATGTCTACGAGCGCCAGCGCCAGCGCGCGCCCGAGCATCGTGTCGCACGTCTCCGGCTCCGGAGTCCGCACGTCGTCGCACCACATGCTGTCGCCTGACTGGATCAGGTTGTCGAGGGTCTTGGCCACGGTGCTCCGCCGCGCGCTGTACTCCGCGAACACGTCGCTGCCGAGGTCGTCCTCGAAGAGGCTGCGCACGGTGGCTGCATACCACGCTTCGTAGAGGGCCGCCTCGGGACTGTCGGCGCCGAGGGTTCCGTCCCAGTCGCGCAGCCGATCCATCGCGTCGCGGCTCGCCGGGTCTATCGGGCGGGCCTTCAGCAGGAAGGGCAGGACGACCTTGACCTGCCGCCGTTCTCAATCAGGGCCGTGATGCGGGCCGCCCGGTACGGGGCCTCCCAGCTGGTGCCCAACTGGAACGGGAACGTGTCCGGCGCGACCTTGTTGTTCGCCGACACGATGTATCCACGGTCGGGGTTGAAGGCCCGTGGCCATTCGCTCTCGTGGATGTACCCTCGCCACTCGTAGTCGCTCGTCCACCCCGGCACCGGGCGTGTGCCGTCGGTGGCCGTGCGGACCGGGAATGCACCGGGACCGTAGTAGCCGATGTTCCCGCTCACGTCGGCGTAGACGAAGTTCAGCAGCGGCCCCTGCATCTGGCTCAGGGCGGCCGTGAACTCCGGCCAGGATTGCGCCAGCCCGATCTTCGAGAAACACTCGACCGAATGATCCTCGGCGTCGAGGCCGGTCCACCGGAGCGCGATCGCTGCCTGCGGCAGATCCAGCACGTCCGAGATGATCGGACCGTGTCGGGTGATGCGGACCCGAAGCGGGACGTCGGCCTCGCCGCGCACCTTGATGACGTCGTTCAGCACGCGGATCGGTTCGAGCGCGCCGTCGTACTCCGCCTGGTCGCGGGCGTTCAGCCGTTCGACGTACAGGTCCTGCACGTCCCCCAACAGCGCCGTGATGCCCCAGGCGATGCGGGCGTTGTGGCCGATGATCACACCGGGAAGGCCGGGCATCGTCGCGCCGATCGCATCCAGGCGTCCGCCGGTCACGTGCGCGAGATACCACACCGCCGGCGCCTGGCCAGCCAGGTGCGGGTCGTTGGCCAGCAGCGGCCGGCCGGTGATCGACCGCGAGCCCGCGACGACCCAGTTGTTGCTCCCGCCGCCAAGAGGGGGCGCCACCTGCAGCGTGTCGACGAGGTCCGCAAGCACAGACAGGTCCGCGACAACTGCCGGGGCGTCTCCTCGGGTCAGGCCTGGGGAGCCCTTGCTTGGAAGCCCTCCCGGCGCGCGGCCCGGAGCTTTGCCCTTGACGGGGTCCTTTTGCCGTTCGACCGGCAGCGGCGCCACCGGAACGGCCCCCTCCGAAGGCGACCGCGCCGGGGCGGTCGCCGATGCCGGAGGCAGGATCACGGGACCGCCGGGGGTATAGGCGGGCGTCAGGAGATTCGCGGCTTCGTCGCCGACGCGCGCGGCGACGAGCACCCTCAAGGCTTCGTCTCTCCAGTTCGCGCTGAGCAGCCAGGCCATGGTCTTCTGCCAGGCGACCACGTCCTCGCCCGTCCACTGCTCGGGCGCGGTCCGCAGGATCGCGAACTCCACGGGCAGGCCTCCCCCGCGGTGCTCGGAGAGGAACGAATTGATGCCGGCGACGTACGACTCGACGAGCGCCCGCGACTCCGGGGCCAGCCTCGGCCACGCCTCGCGGGCGGCGCGTGCCAGTCCAACCGTCCGCAGCAGGCGATCGGCCTTCAGGCCCTTCGGGCCGACGACCTCCGAAAGACGGCCCTGCGCGACGCGACGCTGGAACTCCATCTGCCACAGCCGTTCCTGCGCGTGCACGTAGCCGAGGCCGAACAAGGCGTCGCTCTCGCTCCCGGCACGGATGTGCGGCACGGCGTCCACGTCGCGCACGACCTCGACGCGGCTGCGGAGGCCGTCCACGCGGAGCGTGCCGGTCGTGTCCGGGAGCGGTGCCCGCAGCCGCCAGAACACGAACGCGGCCGCGACCAGCCCGACGGAGATCATGATCATGAACACGCGTCGCAACCAGTGGCGCGCAGGACGAGGCGGTGGCTGAACAGGTGCAGGCATATCCAGTTTCGTGGGCCTATCTTATCCGGGATTGGCGGCCGGCCGGCCATCCATCGCACGCGTCCTGCCCGCGAACCCCGCCCGGCACGCCGAAGCCTAACTCCCAGTTCCTGGCGATCGCGTCCGGGCCTGCCGTTTCCACGCGTAGTACACCGGCACCCCCAGCCCGAGGAAGAGCAGGCCCGCCCAGGCCTGGGCGGGTTTTTCGATGAGCGTCATGACGACGAACCGGGCGGAGGTGGCGACGAAGAACATGGGCACCCATGGATACCCCGGCACGCGATACGGCCGCGGCGCGTCGGGCATCGTGCGCCGCAGGATGATGACGCTCGCCCCGGCGAGCGCGAAGAAGATCCAGTCCGTGAAGACCACGTAGGAAATCAGGTTTTCGAACGTTCCCCAGAAGAGAATGAGCACGACCGCCCACAGCGACTGGAAGATGATCGCGAACGCCGGCGTGTGGAACCGGGGATGAACCTCGGCCACCTTCCTGAAGAAGACGCCGTCGGCCGCCATCGCGTAGTAGATGCGCGGCGCGGTCAGGGTGTAGATCCCGACGACGCCGAACGTCGAGATGAAGATCGCGATGGAGATCAGGCTGCCGCCCATCGGACCAAGCACCGTGCTGATGGCATCGGCGGCGACGCGCGGGGAGGCCGCCATCCTGGCAGGGGGCAGCAGCCACATGTAGGCGAGATTCGCCAGGAGGTAGATGGCCGTCACGCTGACGGCGGCAATCGTCATGGCGAGCGGCAGGGTGCGCTGCGGGTTCTTGATTTCCGCGCTGGCGTAGGTCGCATGTTGCCAACCGCCGTACGACCACAGCACGCCGACCATGCCGAGGGCGAGCGCGCTCCAGAGATTGGAAGGCGCCTCGGCCAGCGTGATGGAGAAGTCCGTCGTGTGCGGCGATCCCATCGCGAGGCCGACCACGACGAGGCCCGCGATGCCGGCGAGCTTCAGCATGGTGAAGACATCGGAGAACAGCGCGCCTGCTTTGACGCCCGTGACGTTGATGCCCGTGAGGAACAGCAGCCCGATGATCGCCGCCGCCTTGGTGCCGACCGGCCCGAGGGGAAAAAAGAAGCCGAGGTAGGTCGCAAAGGCCACGCTCAGGGCGCCGAGCCCTCCGGCATTGCAGACCAGAAAGTAGGCCCAGCCGAACAGAAAGCCCGTGAGCCCGCCGTACGCACGGGTCAGGAAGACGTATTGACCGCCAGCCTCGGGGAGCAGGGCCGCCGCCTCGGAAAACGTGAGCGCGCCCGCAAGCGTGATGAGGCCCCCCATCACCCAGACCGCCACGATGAGCCACGGGGCGCCAAGGTCTCGGGCGATGGTCGCCGGCGTCAGAAAGATGCCCGAGCCGATGCTGCCGCCAATGGCGATCATCGTCATGTCGAACAGCGTCAGGCTGCGCTTCAGCTCGGCCATTGTCTCTCCCGTTCGCGACATCCTACTGCCGAATCAGGAATCCGGAATCCCCGGCCCCGAAAGTCCCTCGATATGCGCGCCGTCATACGCCTGCGGCGTGCCGTCCGGTATGATGCCAGCATGGGACTTCGGAGCATCATCCAGATCGACGAAGAGTTGTGTGATGGCTGTGGCGAGTGCGTGCCGTCGTGCGCGGAAGGCGCGCTGCAGATCATCGACGGCAAAGCCAGGCTGGTCTCCGACGTCCTCTGCGACGGGCTTGGGGCCTGCCTCGGGGAATGTCCCACCGGGGCGCTGCAGGTCATCCAGCGTGACGCGCCGGAATTCGACGAAGCTGTTGTGGCGCAGCACCTGGGCGGGCCGGTCGCGCACCGAAAGCCCTCGGTCCCGGGTTTCGTCGAACGCATGGCCGCCTCCGTCGGCGGCGGATGTCCAGGCAGCCGCGTCCAGACCTTCGATGAGCCAGGCGGCGGCCCCGCCAATCGTCCTGCGTCCGCATCGACGCCGATTATCAAGATGATCCCGCTCCAGGACCGCAGCACGCCTGCCGCCCCGGGCGCGCAGGGGCCGTCGGCCTCGGGATCGAAACTGCGCCAGTGGCCCGTGCAACTGCACCTGGTGCCGCCCACGGCGCCGTTCTTCCAGGGGAAAGATGTGCTGCTCGCCGCGGACTGCGTGCCGGTGGCGGTCGGCGACTTCCACACCTCGTTCCTCGACGGCCGCGGCCTCGCCATCGCGTGCCCGAAACTCGACCAGCACCTCGAGGTCTACGTGGAGAAGCTGGCCGCCATGATCGATCAGTCGGGCATCCGATCGCTGACCGTCGCCATCATGGAGGTGCCGTGCTGCAGCGGGCTCGTGCGCCTGGCGGCGCAGGCGCAAGCGGCCGCGAGCCGGAAGATCCCCCTCCGCCTCGTGAAAGTCGGCATCCGCGGCGACATCCTGGAAGACCACGAAGTCTAGTCGGAGGGAAGGACCCGCGGCCGACCATGCCGCGACCGGCGGATCCCCGCGATTTGCGGCGCCGGGGCCCTCTCTGCCAGAATTCCCGGTGATGCCGGACCAGATTCACCTGTTCGACCCCGACGTCGGGCCGCACAAGCGGCGCAGCCGCGGCACCGCGTGGCCTTCGCCGGGCTCGGCTCTCGACCAGCGGTACGAACGCTACCGCGTGCTCGCGACGAGTTTGCCACCTCAACTCATGATGGGCACCAGTTCCTGGAGCTTCCCGGGCTGGCAGGGGATGGTGTGGGCGCGGAAGCGGTCCACCTCCGTCCTCGCGAAAGAAGGGCTGCATGAGTACGCGCAGCATCCGCTGCTGCGCACCGTCGGCATCGATCGGAGCTACTACGCGGCGATTCCCGACGATGACCTGCAGCGCTATGCGGAGCAGTTGCCGGACGGATTTCCGTGCTGCGCCAAAGCCCCGGCAGCGGTCACCTCGCCCACGATTCCGGGCCTGAACCGTCATCAGCCGAATCCGGACTTCCTGTCGGTGGAGCGCTTCGTCCGCGAGGTGCTCGATCCGTTCAGCCGGTGCTTCTCCCGGCATGCCGGGCCGTTCATCCTGCAGTTTTCGCCGCCGTCGAACACGCATGCCACGGAAGCGTCGGCGTTTCTCGAGGGGCTGGACCGCATGCTGGGGGAACTGCCGCGGGACTTCCGGTACGCGGTGGAGATCCGCGACAAGTGGGCGCTGACCAGTGCCTATCGCGACGTGCTCGCGCGTCACGGCGCGGCACACGTGTACAACTACTGGTCGGCGATGCCTATGCCGGGCGCCCAGGTCCGCACGATGCCGCCCGAAGAGCAGCCGTTCGTGATGGTGCGGCTGCTCTTGCGGCCCGGGACGTGGTACGAGGATCAGAAGCAGGTGTTCGCGCCGTTCGACACGCTGGTCGAGCCCGACGACGAGATGCGGCGCGACGTGCTGGACATCATCCGGCGCGCGGCCACGGGCGGCCGGCAGACCTACGTGCTCGTGAACAACAAGGCCGAAGGATCGGCGCCGCTCACGATTGAAGCGCTGGCCGAGCGCTTCGTCGCCGAGTCCCACAACCCCCGCCCGAAATAACCGCTCCGGGAGAGGTTTTCTCCGGGGATAACCGCTCCGCGGGGATAACCGCTCCGGGAGAGGTTTTGTCTTCCCTGTTTTCGGATCCGTACAGACGACGGGCCGCACGCCGTTCCCGGCGCGCGGCCCGTGACGCACCGAAGTGCGATCAACTCAGCCTAGCGGATGACGTAGCGCACGCCGCCCCAGAACTGGTAATTGTTCCCAACGCCCTCACCGAACATGCGCGTGAAGATCCGGCCCTCGGCCACGAAGTACAGCTTGTCCATCTTGGCGTTTTCCCAGATCTGAGATCCGAACTGCACGCCGATCGACGGCGTCACGTAGCTGCCGTGCGTGATGTCCCAGATCCCAACGCTGGCGCCGAAGTAGTTCTTCTGGTTGGCGGAGTAGCCGTTGAACTCGGCCTCGGCGAACAGGCTGCTGTAGCTGCCCTTTTCGAAGTTGAACGCCACGCCGGCCGCCGGCACGACCTTGAACTTCTCAGACATCTTGATCTCGACGCCGGCCTTGAGACCGAACTCCGCCGCGCAGAGGCTCTCGTTCACCTGGCTCGTTGTTGAGCCCGTGGTGACGTCGATCTCACGCGTGCGGCGTTCCTTGCCGAACAGCGGCGAGAAGAACATGTCGTACTTCGCCTTCTTCTCGGCAGCGAGGCGATCCGCTTCGGCCTTCTCGGCGGCAGCCTTCTCGGCAGCGGCCTTCTCCGCGGCAGCCTTCTCAGCGGCGGCCTTCTCGGCGGCGAGGCGCTCGGCTTCGAGGCGCTCGCGCTCGCGGCGCTCGGCTTCGAGCCGTGCGCGATCGGCAGCGGCCTTCTCCGCGGCAGCCTTGTCGGCGACCGTCTTGTCGGCAGCAGCCTTCTCGGCGTCCAGGCGCGCCTTCTCGCGGCTCGGCTCGCTCGACACCAGCGCGATATTCGCGCACGCCTTCGGGATGATGAAGGTGTAGGTCTGGTTCAGGTCGTCGATGATGAACGTGTAGCCGGGGAAGGGCTTCTTGCCGCCCCATTTGATGTTGCGGACGATGTCAGCCTTGCCCCCGTTGCGGCGG
>JAPKZP010000683.1 GCA_026393735.1 Acidobacteriota bacterium | reverse complement strand
TGTCGCGGCGGCCCGTCCCGTGGCTGGGATCGACCAGGATCGGCAGGTGACTCAGTTTCTTCACGATCGGGATCGCCGAGATGTCGAGCGTGTTGCGGGTGTAGGTCTCAAACGTGCGGATGCCGCGTTCGCACAGCATCACGTCCATGTTGCCGCCCCCGAGCACGTACTCCGCCGACAGCAGCCACTCCTCGATTGTCGCCGAGATGCCGCGCTTCAGGAGGACGGGCTTTCGCAGGTGCCCCAGTTCGCGCAGCAGCGAGAAGTTCTGCATGTTGCGCGCACCGACCTGGAGAATGTCCGCGTAGCGCTCGACCACCTCGATCTGCGTGACATCCATCACTTCCGACA
Organism: Acidobacteriota bacterium; assembly: GCA_026393735.1. Lineage (GTDB taxonomy): Bacteria > Acidobacteriota > Vicinamibacteria > Vicinamibacterales > JAKQTR01 > JAKQTR01. Next base: position 2,268 of record JAPKZP010000683.1, on the reverse strand, counting down.
CCAGCTTGAGGTTGTGCGCGCTCGCCGCGTCGCGCAGCATGCGCAGGCCGTCCTCGCCGAGGCCCTGGAAGCTGTACGGGGAGCTGCGCGGTTTGAACGCGCCGCCGCGAAGGATCTTTGCGCCGGCGCGCTTGACCGCGGCCGCCGTGCCATGCACTTGTTCCTCGCTCTCGGCCGAACACGGCCCGGCCATGACGATGACTTCATCCCCGCCGATACGCACGTCGTCGAGCAGGACGACTGTCCCCTGGGGGCGGAACGCGCGGCTGGCCAGCTTGTAGGGCTCCGAGATGTCGACCACTTCCTGCACGCCGTCGAACGTCTCGACGAGGCGCGGGTCTCCAACGACGTCGGTGCCGACGACGCCGAGCACCGTCCGGTTGGCCCCCGACGACCGGTGGACAGCGAAGCCCAGGGTCTCCAGGTGGCTGACCACCTTGTCGACCTGTCCCGGCGTCGCAGTTTCCTGCATCACGACAACCACGTGCGATCTCCTTCGTTCGACCGAGCGCTCCCGGCCGCGCAGTGTGCCCGGGCCTTGCTACCAGGTGCCGGGGAGGGACCCCGATTCCAGCGTATCCCGGCCTGGGCCCACCAGCAACCCAAGGCCTACCGCAGGCCGCGAGGGCTGCGCACGAAGGTTTCGACGCAAGGCACGAGTTCCGGGGTGTCGCCGGCATCCGCGATCACCTGCACGAGCGCACTCCCGACGACCGCCGCGTCCGCGATCGACCCGATGGCCGCCACGTGGTCCGGACGGGAGAGGCCGAATCCCACCGCCACCGGCAGCGTCGTGCAGAGGCGGATGCACTGCACGAACCCACCGATGCCGGCGGCCATCTCCGCGCGCGCGCCGGTGACCCCGAGCCGCGAGATGGCATACACGAACCCGCTTCCGAGTTCGCCCGCAAGGCGCATCCGCTCCACCGTGGTCGTCGGGCTCAGCAGGAAGATCATGTCGATCCCGTTCGCCACGAGTTCCTGCCTGAGGGCGTGCGATTCCTCCATCGGCACGTCGAGGGTGAGCACGCCGTCGACGCCGGCCCTGGCGGCACGTGAGGCGAACGCCGGGAAGCCCATCCGGTACATCGGGTTCGCGTACGAGAACAGCACGATCGGCGCGTGCACCGATGCCCGCACCGCCGCGATCATCTCGAGGACGCCATCCAGGGTCGCGCCCGCCGCGAGCGCCCGCTCGCTCGCGCGCTGGATGACGGGGCCGTCGGCGAGCGGATCGGAGAACGGGACGCCGACTTCAATCACGTCGGCGCCCGCGCGATCGAGCGCCGGCAGAATGTCGGCCGTCCGTGCCAGCGTCGGATCGCCAGCGGTGATGTAGGTGACCAGGCCGGCGCGGTGCTCCGAGCGAATGCGCGCAAAGGCGTCCGTAATGCGGGGCATCGTGGGTTACTCCGTCTCGACGTGGCGAAGCGCGGCCACCGTCTGGACGTCCTTGTCGCCGCGGCCCGACAGATTGACCAGCACCGTGCGCCCGGGCCCGAGTTCGGAAGCCAGGCGACACGCGTACGCGACGGCATGGGCTGACTCGAGGGCGGGCAGGATGCCCTCCAGGCGTGCCAGGTTCCCAAAGGCGTCGAGCGCCTCGTCATCCGACACGTGCGTGTAGGTTGTCCGGCCGATCGCCCGCAGCCAGGCGTGCTCCGGACCGACAGCCGCGTAGTCCAGGCCGGCCGACACCGAGTGCGTCGTCGCGATGTTGCCGTGAGCGTCCTGCAGCACGGCCGTATGCGTGCCCTGGAAGATCCCCGGGTGTCCGCCCGAGAACCGCGCGGCGTGTTCGCCGAGGCGCTCTCCACGCCCGCCGGCCTCCACGCCGACCAGCCTGACGGCGGGCGCGTCGATGAACGCGTCGAAGATGCCGAGCGCGTTGCTGCCGCCTCCCACGCAGGCCACGACGGCATCGGGCAGACCGCCCAGCATGTCGCTCCACTGTGCCCGCGCCTCCGCACCGATCACCGACTGGAACTCCCGCACCATGAGCGGGTACGGGTGCGGCCCCAGGACCGATCCCAGAAGGTAGTGGGTGGACTCCACGCTGGCGACCCAGTCCCTCATCGCCTCGTTGATCGCGTCCTTCAGGGTCCGGCTTCCCGCGACGACCCGCGTGACCGTCGCCCCGAGCAGCCGCATGCGCACCACGTTGAGGGCCTGTCGGACCATGTCGTCGGCCCCCATGTAGATCTCACAGGAGAGCCCCAGCAGTGCGCACGCCGTCGCGGTGGCCACGCCGTGCTGGCCTGCACCGGT
>JAPKZP010000755.1 GCA_026393735.1 Acidobacteriota bacterium | reverse complement strand
GTCATCGGTCCTGAACTCGGCCTCACGCAGCCCGGCATGACGATCGCGTGCGGCGACAGCCACACGTCGACGCACGGCGCATTCGGGGCGGTCGCGTTCGGCATCGGCACCTCGCAGGTGCGGGACATCCTGGCGTCTCAGTCTCTCGCGATCGAGCCGCTCAAGGTGCGGCGTATCACCGTGACCGGCGCGCTGCGGCCGGGCGTGCACGCAAAGGACGTGATCCTCGCCGTCATCCGGCGACTCGGCGTCAAGGGCGGCGTGGGCTTTGCCTACGAATACGGCGGCCCCGTCGTCGCGGCGATGACAATGGACCAGCGGATGACGCTGTGCAACATGTCAATCGAGGGCGGCGCGCGCGCCGGCTACGTCAACCCGGACGAGACGACGATCGACTACCTGCGCGGCCGCAGGTTTGCGCCACAGGGAGAGGCGTTCGAGCGGGCCGCGGCGTGGTGGCGGTCGATCGCGTCTGATCCGGATGCGACATACGACGACGACATCACGGTTGACGGGAGCGCGATCCAGCCGATGGTGACGTGGGGCGTGAATCCGGGCCAGTCGGTCGGCGTGGAGGAGAAGGTGCCGGCGCCGGGGGACGTGGCAGCCGAGGATCGACCCGGCGTGACGGACGCGCTCGACTACATGGGGTTCGACGCGGGCCGGCCGATCGCGGGGACGCGCGTGGACGTGGCGTTCATCGGGTCGTGCACGAACGGGCGCCTGTCGGACCTGCGGGACGCCGCGCGCGTCGTGCGCGGCCGCCGGGTTGCCGCGCACGTGCGGGCGCTGGTGGTGCCGGGTTCGAAGCGCGTCGGCGAGGCCGCCGAGCGGGAGGGGTTGCCCGAGGTCTTCCGCGCGGCCGGGTTCGAGTGGCGGGCGGCCGGGTGTTCGATGTGCCTGGCGATGAACCCCGACCGGCTGCACGGCCGCGAGATCTGTGCGTCGTCGTCGAACCGCAATTTCAAGGGGCGGCAGGGCAGTCCGACCGGGCGCACGTTGCTGATGAGCCCGGCGATGGTCGCGGCGGCCGCGGTGGCCGGCGAAGTGACCGATGTGCGGCGCCTGCTGGCCGACGGGAGCGCATCATGAGGATCGCGGGACGTGCCCTGGTGATGCGGGGCAACGACATCGACACCGACCGGATCATGCCCGCGCGCTTCCTGCGCGCCGTCAGCTTCGATGGACTCGAGGCGCATCTGTTCGAGGACGATCGGCTGGCGCTGCAGCGTGCCGGCCACGAGCATCCCTTCGACGCCGAGCGCCACCGGGGCGCGACCGTCCTCCTCGTGAACAAGAACTTCGGGTGCGGGTCGTCGCGTGAGCACGCGCCGCAGGGCATCGCCCGGTGGGGCGTTCGCGCGATCGTCGGCGAATCGTTTTCCGAGATCTTCTTCAGCAACGCTACCGCCCTCGGGTTGCCCTGCCTGACGGTCTCGGCCGAGGACGTCGAGGTCCTGATGCGCGGCGTTGAGGACGCGCCGGCGACGGAGGTGACGGTGGACCTGGCGAGGCAGCGCGTGTCGGCCGGCACGGCTGAGGTTGCCGCGGCGATCCCGGCCTCGGCGCGCGAGGCATTCCTGACGGGGACGTGGGATGCGACGGCGATGCTCACGGCCGACTTCGACGTGGTGCGCGCCGCCGCGGCGCGCGTCCCCTACATCGCCGGCTTCTAACAGGGGTCGGGACGAATTATGCAATCCGCTCGTTTGGGATTGCATTTCTGTAATTGACCCGCCAGACCAGAACTCACTTGAGTTGGCTGCGGTTGCAGATGTGGCGCAGGGCTTCCCGGGCCCGAGCCTGTCGAAGGCAGCCCTGCGTGCGCCGGGGTGTCAAGCAGGCCTGACCGCCGTCGCCAAGGCTTCGGCGTGCCCCGCCAAAGCGCTTCGCGCGGAGGCGGAAAGCCTGCTCCACAAGCAACACAAGCGATCTCCGCTCTAGCGGTCGTGTTCGTGCGCGCCCGCAACCTCGTGCGCCACGCGCAGGAACTCGTGGGCGGCGTGGGAATGCTCGCCGGTCTTCCGATACACGAGCCGCAGCTGCCGCCGCAGCCGGAGCTCCGGGATGCGCAGCGCCACCAGTTCGCCCCGCGAGAGTTCCGCGAGCGCGCAGCGCCGCGGGAGCACGGCAATTCCCAGTCCCATTTCGACTGCCCGCTTGATGGCGTCCAGGCTCGGCAACGACACCCGGATGTTCAACTCTTCGTGCCGCTGCTCGTAGATCCGCAGCACGCGGTCGCGCGCGGGAGACGGGTCGTTGTGGGCAACGATGGGCTGGCGCCCGACCTCGGCCATGTGCACGACCCGGCGTTTCGCGAAGGGGTGTGCCGGCGGTACGAGCAGGACCAGGTCGTCCTCGTCTATCACGATCGTTCCCAGCCCGGCCTCTGCCGGCCGGAACGTCAGAATGCCGAAGTCGAGGCTGCCGGTGGCGACCTCGGCGCCGACCTGGCGGGCGTGGGCGCGCCGGACGTCGACGTGCACCGCGGGGCATTGTTCGTGGAAGCTGACGATGAGCGGGATGAGGCTGTGCACCGTGCTCTCGTTCGCCCCGATGAGCACGCGGCCCCGCTGGAGGTCGCGCAGTTCGTGCACGGCGGTCTCGGCCTCGTCGGCCAGCCGCATCAGCCGCTCGGCGTAGTCGCGCAGCACGCGGCCGGCCTCGGTGAGGCGGCCGTCCTTGGACGATCGGTCAACGAGCCGCTCGCCCAGCTGGTCCTCGAGGCGCTTGAGGGCCTGGCTGACCGCCGACTGGGTGCGGTGCAGCTTGCCCGCCGCCTTCGAGAAGCTCCGCTCCGACGCGATCGCGAGAAATACCTGCAGCTCGGCGATGTTCATCGATAAGCCATCCTTATGAAAACGTAAGAATTATAAGCTTGTTGCCGTCCCGGCGCCATCGTACAAACAGCGGTGGAGGCCCCGATGGCACAGAACCGGCTCACGGTATTCGATACGACGCTCCGCGACGGCGAACAGGCGCCCGGATTCTCGATGCGAATCCACGAGAAGGTCCGACTGGCGCGGCAGCTCGACGAGCTGGGCGTGGACATCATCGAAGCCGGGTTCCCCATCGCGTCCGAGGCCGACGCCGAGGCCGTCCGGGCGGTGGCGGCGGCGGTCAGGCGGCCGGTGATCGCCGGGCTGGCCCGGGCGTGCGCGGGCGACATCGAGAAGGCCGGCTGGTCCCTGCGCGGCGCGTCCCGTTCGCGCATCCATACCTTCATCGCCACGTCCGACCTGCACCTCGAGCGCAAG
>JAPKZP010000075.1 GCA_026393735.1 Acidobacteriota bacterium | reverse complement strand
CACGTTCGCGGCGTACGAGTAGCGCACCTGGGCCCACCCGGTGAGGCCGGGCTTGATCACGTGACGCTGCCCGTAGAACGGAATCTCTTCAGTGAGAGCCTGCACGAACTCGGGCCGCTCCGGCCGCGGCCCGACGAGGCTCATCTCGCCGCGCAGGATGTTCCACAACTGCGGCAGTTCATCGAGTCTGGTCTTTCGGAGAAAGCCGCCGATGGAGGTGACTCGCGGGTCGCGTTTCGACGCGAACACGGGTCTGGTCGCCGCCTCGGCATCCGTTCGTATGGTCCGGAACTTGTGGAGCATGAAGGGTCGGCCGCGCTCCCCCACTCGTGTCTGGTGATACAGGGCCGGCCCCGCCGACGTCAGCCTGATGGCAGCCGCCACCGCGACGAACAGCGGCAGGCCAATGACGAGTCCAATCCCGGCCGCCGCGACGTCAATGACGCGCTTCAACAGCAGGAGCGAGCGCGACTTCCGGAATCCGTCGGAGAAGATCATCCAGCTCGGGCGCAGGTTCTCCAGGGCAATCCGCCCCGTAAACTCCTCGTACACGGACGCCAGATGATCGAACTTCACGCCCTGGAGTTTCATGTCGAGCAGCGCGCTCATCGGCAACTTGCCGCGGGCGTCCTCGAGACTGACGACCACGCGATCGACGCGCACCCGCGCCACGATACTCGCGAGGTCGCTGACCCGGCCGATGATGCCCGGGGCTCGCACGAACGTCCGCACCTGCGATGATTCGGGCTCGATGAACCCCACGACTTCGACGCCCAGGTCGCGGTGGCGGGCGGTCAACTCCCGCGCCAGGGCGACGGCCGCGGGTTTCGTGCCGAGGAAGAGAATGCGCTCGCCTGGCGCGAGGCGATCGATGGCGTAGTCGAACGCCGTGCGCCACAGCGGCACCAGTCCAAGGATGAAGCCCACGGACAGCGCGAACACGCCACGCCCCACTATGAGGGTCGGCATGATCGCATACAGCACGGAGAACGCCAGGGTCGTCACCCCGAGCGACTGCATCAGCCGGATGAAGAGCGTCCGCGGTTCAGCATGGGCGCGCACGTCGTAGAGATCCGCGAAGTACAACCCCAGCGGCAGGACGACGCTGACGAGCGCGATCTTCAGGAGGAACGACAGGTCACCGATCGCATCCTGGAATTGCGGTCCCAGCAGCAGGAAGGCGCTCGCGGCAACCGACGACAACACGAGGACGCCGTCGATGACAACGGGCACCGCCAGCCGCCACGTCACGCGCTGGTTCAGCACCAGGGCCATCGCTCACGTCCTCCCGTGGCCGTACCAGTATCGGCCGGCCGACGTCGACTTGTCCGCGCGGTTCAGGACGGTGCCGAGGATCCGGTCCCGCCCCAGTGTCGCCACGGCCCGGTCGACGGCGGCATAGGCCGTCGAGCCTGCCCGGATCACGAGCACGGCGGTATCGACCAGCGACACGAGGACGCCGGCATCCGGCACGAGCGTCGCGGCCGGCGTGTCGAGCACGACGAAATCGAAGGCCGACTTCGCCTCGGCGATCAGGGCCTTCATGTGCTGGGAGGTCAGACCGGCCATGGGATCCATGGTCGGCCTCCCGGCCGTGAGCAGCGTCAGTGACGGCATCAACTGGACGGTGCCCGCCGCGGTGTCGGGGCCGTTGCGGAGCCAGTCGCTCAGGCCGCGCACGTTGTCCACATGGAAGATCTCGTGCTGCTTCGGCGCGCGCTGGTCGGCGTCGATGAGCAGCGTGTCGCGCTGATAGGAACGGGCCAGCGTGACGGCCAGGTTGGCCGCCGTCAGGCTCTTGCCTTCGCCGCGCACCGAGGAGGCGATCATCACGACGCTGACGCCGTGTTCGACGCTGGCCTGGATCAACTGGGCCGCCAGGCGGCGGTACTGCTCGACCGCGGCGGACTGCCTGTATACCGGAGCAGGCGACCACGACGCCTGGCGCACCGACGAGCGGAGCGACACCGCGGGCCTGGCCGGCGCCGCCGGAGAAGCGGCGCTCCGACCTCCCGGCACCACGTCGAACCGGCCGGCGACGTCGCTGCGCACGCCGAACGCCCCGTACGCGTCACGGGCGCGCGGCGTGGTCTGCTGCTCGTGCTCGGCCGGCACGCGCTGGCTGATCCGTTCGGCTGTGGACATCGTGTTCATGGCGTGCATATTCATCGGGACCTTCCGGACATCGGGCTCTGCAAGTCGGGAATCGCGGCCAGCACGGGCAGGCGGAGGCCTACCGCGATGTCGTTCTCGGTGCGCATGCTGCTGTCGCGATACTCGACAGCGGCCGCCAGGCTCAGGCTGACCCCGAGCGCGACGAGCAACCCGATGATCAACTGGCTCGTGCGGCTCTGGCTGGACGCTTTCTCGGGCAGCTGCGCCTGTGCGATTACGCGGAACCGTTCGCCGAGGTCCTTGCGCTCGAGACTCGCGGCCATCGAGGCTTCCTGCTGCTTTGCCGTGAGACTCGAGTACAGCTTCTTGGTGTCCTCATAGTCACGGCTCAGCGTCGCCAGTTCGGATTCTCTCCGGGGTGCGGCGGTGACGCGACGGGTGTAATCGTCGATCCTCGCCCGAAGCCGCCGTACCTCCTCCTGATTACCGGCGATCCGGCGATCGAGATTCTCAATCTGCCCTCGGACCTCGACCAGTCGCGGATCGCGTTGACGGGCCGCGCTGTTTGCGGCCGCGCCATTGTCACGACCGGATTCCTGCCGCTCGAGCGTGGCGATGACCCGCTTCATGCGCTGCACGTCGGGGTGTTCAGGCGTCAGGCGCAGCTCGAGGTCCTTAAGCGACGCTCGTGCGATGTCGAGCTGGCTTGCCCCGCCTCCGAGCTGGCCTGCCGTGGCGCCCAGACCGACCCCTGTGAGGACGGGAGCGCTCGATGCCTGGGCGGCCTCCAGCTGCCGCTGCAGCAGCAGCTTCTGGTCCTGATCGCGGCTTACTGCCTCCAGCAGTGTCCGAACGGTGTTCTGACTGTTGTTCACTTCCTGGACGCTGAACGCGAGCTGGGAAGGCAGTTCGCCGGCGTATTTCGCCCTGTAGGCCTCGAGTTGCTGCTCCTGTTCATCCAGTTTCCTGCGGACGTCCGCAACCTGCGAATCCAGGAAGAGCGTGGTGGCATCCGCCCGCTGTCCGCGGTCCCGGGCATTCTCTTCCAGGAAGAGCGACGTCAGCCGCGTGGCCACGGCGAAGGCGACCTGGGGATCGTTGGCCGTAAACCCGAGGACGAAGACATCGCGATCGGTCGACTTGAAGGTGATCTCGCTCCGCATCCGCTCGATGACGTTCTCCGTGACGGTCGATGGCTGCCGCTCGGGATACAGATCCAGGTCCCTGATGATCGCCTCGAGCCGGGATCGCGTGAGCGTGGCCTGTCCGATGCTCGAGATCCGATCGGCCACCTGCGTTCGAGCGGCCGTTCGAACGTAGGCATCAGTCGCCGGGTCAGTCACAACCTGGAGCGTCGCCACCGATTGATAGCTGCGCGAGAGCGACATGACGACCGCCAATGTCGCGAGAGCGAGGATCATGAACGGCACGGCGATCCACGCCCGGAGCCGCCACGCGGCCTCGATCACGTCCTGTGGTGTGTAGGTCTTGCCTGGAATCACGGGTGTCCGTCCTCTTTGCTATGCCTAGTGCGACAGCGGAAGCCACACGGTCACGTTGCACCGGACCGCCCAACGCGTTGAGTTGAGCAGGCCGGCCGGCTCGATCCCCGGAAGCGCGAGGCGATTGTCGAATGTGTTCCGGTCGATGAGGCCCTCGGCGTTGACCGCCAGGTAACGGGCCAGGGCCAGGCTGATGCGCGCCGCTCCCCGGAGCGACGTGTAGGTGTCGGACCCGGACCCGAAGACGCCCTGCGAGTACCCGCCCGACGTCAGCATCTCGACGCGGCGGCCCATGAACCCGCCCACGCTGGCCGTGACGGTGTTCGCGAAGAACGGTTCGGCGAACCCTTCGACCAGTTGCGTGTCTCGCGCGAAGTCGCTCTGGATGAACCAGCCTGCGCCAAGTTCGTGCCGCAGGTTGGCTGTCGCGATGACCTTCCACTCGGGGCTGGGCTGCGCGGTCACCCGCGACGAGCCCACGCTGAACCCGAAGCTGGTCTTGCGGGACGGCGTCAGCGGCTTGCGATAGTCGAACGACAGATCGACATCGTGGGCCTCGAGCCGTTCCACTCCCTCCACTCCGTAGTAGCCCGTTCGATAGGCGTACCCGAACCGGAGCGAGGCGTAGCGAGACATCCGGTAGCCGTACCGCGCGCCAGCCCGGATGGACCCCACGTCGAGCCCGGGTGTGTTGGCGTGGGTAAGGCGTCCGTCTTCAAATACGTTCAAGTACCCCCGCCGTGATACCTGGTGCTCGAGCGTGAACGACTGGTCGTAGAGATACCGTGTCCGGCGGAACAGCAGGTCATCGCGGTTGGTCGGGAGGATGGCCGTGTCTCCCGTTTCCAGCGCCGGCGACGGAAAGATCGACAGGATGTAGTAGGGCTCGTAGGCCACCGACCCGTTGAAGTGCAGGAGATTCTGTTTCGTCCGCCCCGAGATGTTGTCCAGCACGACATCAGCCCGGACACGAGGGCTCGTGGACTGCCCCGAGTCCCGGTAGTACCGGAATGCCCCTTCCCCGCCCATCCGGAACCTGGTATTCCGCCCGGCCTTCTCGACGGCGAGCCTGCCGCGAACGCCCAGGAACCACCCGTTGGCAAGCACCACCGACTCGGACGGAATCGCCGGCTCCTCGATGTTCCCGTATTCCTGGTAGACCGACGTGGTCAGGTCGAGCAGGTAGCCGCCTGGCTGGGGGGCGCTGCCCGCGCCGAACAAGCCCCTGTAGGGGCGCGCGGCCTGGGACAGGGGCTGCACGACAGCGTTCGTGCGGCTTTGCGTGGACACTCCCCCGGCGCTCTGCGACGGCTGAGCCTCTGCCCCTGGCGCGAAGGCGGCGATCAGGACCATCGCCGTCGCACACGCGAGGCACGAT
>JAPKZP010000036.1 GCA_026393735.1 Acidobacteriota bacterium | reverse complement strand
GTCGGCCGCCGCATCGGCGACGAGTTGCAGATCCCGGTGTTCTTCTACGAGTACGCCGCGACGAGTGAGCGGCGGCGAAGCCTGGCGAACATCCGCGCCGGCGAGTACGAGGGCCTGGCGGCCAAGCTCGAAGACCCGTCCTGGGCGCCCGACGCCGGCCCGGCACGCTTCAACGCGCGCTCGGGGGGCACCGTCGTGGGCGCGCGCGAGTTCCTCCTCGCGTACAACGTGAACCTGAACACGCTCGACCGTCGGCTCGCCAACGAAATCGCCCTGCACCTCCGCGAGGGCGGGCGGGCGGCGCGCGACGAGAAGGGCGAGATCGTGCGCGATGCCGGCGGCACGTCGATCAAGATCCCCGGACGGCTGAAGGCGGTGCGGGCGATTGGCTGGTACATCGAGCAGTACCGCCAGGCGCAGGTCTCCATCAACCTGCTCGACTACCACGCGACGCCTCTCCACGTGGTGTTCGAGACCGCTCGCGAAGAGGCCGAGAAGCTGGGACTCGTTGTCACCGGGTCGGAGCTGGTCGGCCTCACGCCGCTCGCACCGATGCTCGAGGCCGGCCGCTACTTTTTGCGCAAGCAGGGCAAGTCGGCCGGCGTCCCCGAGCGTGAGCTCGTCGAGGTCGCGGTCAGGTCGATGGGCCTCGACTCGGTCGCGGCGTTCGAGCCGGAGAAGAAGATCATCGAGTACCACTTCACGCCGGCGGCGCCGCTGGCGGCGATGCCCCTCGCGCGGTTCGTCGACGAGGTCTCCACCGAATCACCGGCCCCGGGCGGCGGGTCGGTGGCCGCGCTGATGGGCGGCCTGGCGGCAGCGCTCGCGACGATGGTCGCCAACCTCACCGTCGGGAAGAAGGGCTACGAGGCCGCGTGGCCGGCGCTGGCGGAGCTGGCCGAACAGGGCCAGGCCGTCAAGGCAAAGCTGGTGCGGGCGGTGGATGAGGACACGGACGCCTTCAACCGCGTCATGGATGCCAGGCGCCTGCCGAAGGGCACGCCCGAACAAAACACCGAGCGGGACCGCGCCATCGAGCATGCCAACAAGGCCGCGGCCGATGTACCGCTGCAGACCGCGCGGCTCTGCCTCGACGCCATCCGGCTGGCCGATGGCGCGGCGCGCCAGGGCAATCGGAACTCGGCGTCCGATGCAGGAGTGGCGGCGCTGGCGGGGCGCGCCGGCGTGGAAGGCGCGGTGCTCAACGTCCTCGTCAACCTCGGCTCGATCACGGACGCGGCATTTAGGGCCCGCTGCACGGCGGAGTGTACCGCCCTCACGAACGACGCCCGGACAGCGTGCGACGCCGTCCAGGCCTTCGTGGTCTCGACGTTCACGTGAGGCGGGACTCCCGCGCCCCGCCCTACATGTGCACGTGGGTCTCGCCCATGGCTTCGTCTTCGACGAAGCCGTGCTTGTCGGCGTCCAGCTTCAGGCGCGCCGGCTCCTGCGCCATCAGGTACTCGAACTCGTCGCGGAACTTCTCCAGTGAAACACCGCACGTGGCCGCCAGCTTGGCGGTTTCGTGCGCGTCCTGGAAGTCCTCCCGCTTCAGCCGGATCATGTAGCTGCGGCCGATGGCGTAGTGCTCCGAGTGGATGTCCACGCGGCGGACCCGCGTGCGGCCCGTCTTCGCGTCGATCAGGCTCGTGAAGTCGATGGGCACGAAGCGGCCGCCCTGCATCGACACCATCGCGGCGTTGCCCCCCGAGAGAACGAACTTCGCGGCCGCATAGCCGAGGTCCCGCGAGTACTCCATGTCGAACGGGATCGGGTCCGCGCAGCGCAGCTCGTAGCCGATGTTCTTCTCGACGATCGTCGCGTTGAGGCCGAACTCCCGGAGCCGCTTAGTGACCTGCTGCTTCAGGATCTCGCCGATGTTCACTTCGGCGATCCGGACGTGGCCGTGCGCGTCGCGCTCGACGGCCTCCAGCGCGGTCAGGTCGGCCGGATCGAGATTGAGCACCAGTCCCTCGGCGATGATCGCGACACCCTCCCGCCGGCCGTAGCTCAGCCGCTTGATGATGGCGCCGGCGAGCGTGTCGACGACGGTCTTCAGCTTGGTCGTCCCGCTGCCGAACTCCTCCGGGATGAGGGTCAGCGTCGCGCCGACGGCCTTGCCGATGCCGAGCGCGAGGTGGCCGGCCGTGCGGCCCATCGCGATCACGAAATACCAGCGCGAGGTCGTGCGCGCGTCCACCATCAGGTTCTGGACGATGCCAACGCCCAGGTGCCGGGCCGTCTGGTAGCCGAAGGTGTCGACGTGGGGCGGCAGGTCGAGATCGTTGTCGATCGTCTTCGGCACGTGCACGACGCGGATGCGCCCGTCGGCCTTCTCCGCGAGTTTCATCGCCGAAAAGGCCGTGTCGTCGCCGCCGATCGTGATGAGCATCGTCACGTTCATGCGCAGCAGCGAGAGCACCGTGTTCTCGAGATGCGCCGGGTTCTTCGTCGGGTTGGCCCGTGACGTGCCGAGGTGCGAGCCGCCCCGGAAGTGGATGCGGCTGACATCGTCGATGCTGAGTTCATGGACGTGCTCGATGTCCCCGTCCATGAGCCACGCGAACCCGTCCTGGACGCCGAGCACCTCGACGCCCTCGAGGGCGCACCGGATCGCCGCCGCGCTGATGACACTGTTGATGCCGGGAGCGGGTCCACCGCCCACGAGGATGGCGACTTTCTCAGGATGATGCACGGCAAGGCTCCTCAGAAGAGCGGGATCCGGGACTCAGGATCGCGGCTGGTCCCTCATCCACCACCAGACGGGATCATATCCGCGGACGCACGGCTTGTCCCGTCCCGGGCGCCGCTCCGGCTCGCGACGCCGGCGAGGCGGTTCCGGCGGGATGCGCGCAACGGCGGAATCACGGCCCGGTTGATCCGGGCCGTGCCGAGCAGGCCCCAGCGGAGCACGCCTTCGGGCCTCACTGCCGCAGCCTCGTCTCGACGCGCATGCGTCCTCCGGTCGCGGTGAGGAAGAACGGCTCCCACTCGCGCCGGAACCGGTCGATCTTCGCGACATTCGCGGCGTCGGTCTGACGGCCGGCGCTGACGAGGTGAATGAACGCCTGGGCATGCACCTTCGGGGCATGGGCCACGGCCGGCACCCGCTCCCCCATCGCGGCCACGACGTCCTGGATGAGGACCGTGCGCCGCGTCCCGCTGAAGGTCACGCCAACTCTCGGCGCCGACGCCGGCTCCTGGGGCGGCTGCACGTTGGTGGGCGACTCCACGTAGAAGAACGACGGCACCTCGGCCTCGGCCCGCAGGCCCATCGCGTACTGGTCGAGCGCGCTGAACCGCGTCACGGCACCGACCGTGCGGAACTGCCCGCCTCCGAGATCCTCGATGTCATTCCCTTCCATGACGGACGCGTCGGAGTCCATGAAGAAGCTCCAATGGGCGTCGTCCCGGCCAAGCAGCGACGCCGACGTCGCGCCCGACGGTACTTCGTTGCGCTGTCCATCATCACGACCGACCGCAGGCGGCCCGCGCTGCCGAAGGTCCGGGAGCTGTCGTAGAGGTCCACCCCGATGCCCCGGATCTCGTTGGCGACCGTGATCTCGTAGGCGAACGCGTCGGTGATGAGGCGACGGTCGCTCCAGACCAGCAGTTGGTCGTACGTGTCCGGGTGCGTCTGGTAGAACTTGCGCGCCAGCGTCACGAGATCGACGTCCTCCGCTGCCGCAAATCGCTCCCCCACCGCGCCGGCGCCGCCGGCGATCGTGGCGCTCGACGCCTGCGAGAGGTCTGCGGGTTCGAAAACGCTCGTGCGGCCCGGCGACACGCCGAGAATGACGTCCGTGCGGGTCGTCGTGTCCGCGATCCTGACGGTGATCGTGCCGTCCCTGGCCAGGGTCATCTGCGCCGTCAACTGCTGCGGGTCGTCGAATCCCGGAACGTTGCACCAGGTCACGGTGAACGTGTCGGCCTTCGCGTTCGCGAACACCGCGCCACCCGACGAGGGGTCGAGGTCCGCGAAGGCCGGGGCCACACGCGGTGCGCCAGCCAGGAACCGCGCGACGTCACGTTCCGTGCTGGCGGTGTCCGCTTCGCCGAACGTCACGTTGCCGTCCGAGTTGACGAACGCCGACGCGTACGATTGCCCGAAGTAGGACGCCGTGAATGCCAGCGGGACGTTCGCGGCATCGTCGTCTCCCAGGCTGAGCCGAGTGCCGAGGTCGGCCTGGAAGGTCGCGTCGCCGCTGCGGACGTCGAAGCCGCCAGCCGCGTTCCGGACGAACGTGAGGCCCTTGCCCTTGAGGTCGAAGGCGTTCGCCGGAAGAATCACGTCGCCCTCGTCCAGCACGACAGCGACCTCGCCGACATCCGGCGCGGTTGCCTGGTCGGTGAACGCGCGGGGCACGTCGCGTGCGCGTCCCTGGCCCGCGGCGTGCGTCCACAGCGCCTCGAGCACGCCCCAGCGAGGATCGCGGTCAAACGCCGGTCCCCGACGCTTGGACGACTCGGACGTCGCGATGGGGGCCTCGGCGGCGGATGCGGACACGCCGATCCCCGCGCAGGGATTGGCGGGTGAGGTCGGAGTGGTCGGAGTCGAGGGTGGCGGACTGGAACTGCCGCCGCCCGATCCCCCGCAGGATTCCGCCAGGACGGCAACCGCCACGGCCACGATGAAGGCGCGCACCACTCGCATGGATACCTTCGTACCGGCTCAGCGCCGCGATCGTGCCCTGGAGGGCGCCACCTGGTACCGGAACACGTTCCGGTTGTGCTCATCGAGGGTCGCGGCGAAGACGTGTGAGCCGTCGTTGCGGCTGACGAAGTACAGATAGTCCACATCGGCCGGGTGCGCCGCCGCATCGAGCGAGGCGCGCCCGGGCGCGGCGATCGGCCCGGGCGGCAGGCCGGCGTGGCGGTACGTGTTGTAGGGTGAGTCGAGACCGAGGTCGGCGCGCCGCAGGTTCCCATCGAAGCCGCCCTGCAGTTCCAGGGCGTAGATCACCGTCGGATCGCACTGCAGCCCCATCCGTTTCGCGAGCCGGTTGCGAAACACCCCCGCCACGACGGCGCGCTCGTCGGACTGTGCGGTCTCCTTCTCGACAAGGGACGCCAGCGTCACGACCTCGCGCACGCCGAAACCCGCGGAGGCGGCGGCCTGGCGCATGTCGTCCGTGAATGCGGCGCGGAACCGCTCGACCATCATGCGCACCAGGTCCTCGGCCGACGCCCGGCGCGGAAGCGCGTAGGTATCGGGAAAGAGGTAGCCTTCGAGGTCGCGCGCCGCAGGGTCGAGGTCGGTGATGCTCTGCGCGTCGTGCGTGGCGGCGACGAATGCCGACGCCGGCCCGAACCCGGCCTCCTCGTACACCCGCCCCATCTGCCGGACGGTCAGGCCCTCGCGAAACGTGATGGTCCGCAGGTAGACCTCGCCGCGCGCGATCTTGCGGATGACGTCGGCCGGCGTCATGGCGTCGGTGAAGCGATACTCGCCGGCCTGGAGCCTCGTCGCGTCTCCGCTGCGCCAGAGCGCCACGCGCCAGGTCACCGGGTCCGAGACGACGCCCGCCGCCGTGAGCGACCGGCCGATGGCCTGCGACCCGGTCCCCGGCGGAATGTCGACGAACTGCTCCGGGCCCGGGTAGCCCTTGTAGGGTTCGTCCAGCAGGCCGTACTGCTGCCAACCCATGAACGCCGCCGCGGCGACCACGAGCCACAGGATCAGGACGAAGAATCGGCGCATATCAGGTCGTCAGAAGCCACGAGACAGATTACCATCCAGGAACTCCTGCAGGATCACCGCGGCCGCGGCCGCGTCGAGCCTGCGCTTGCGCTCACGCCAGTCGCGCTGCCGTTCCGCCAGCCGCATCTCGGCCTCATGGCTCGTCAGCCGCTCGTCCTGCAGCACGACGCGGCGGCCGCCCGTCTGCTCGAGCGCCGCGGCGAGCGCCTCGGCCAGCGGCGTCTGCTCGTTGGCACTGCCATCGAGCCGGCGCGGCAGCCCGACGACGATTGTGCCGACGGGGTCATCGTCGCGTTCGAGCCTGGCGATGGCGGCGAGCACGGTCCGGGCAGCCGTCCGCGGGTCGTCGCTGCCCGCGATGGTCTCGACGGGCCGCGCGAGCGTGCCCGTCGGATCGCTGACCGCGACCCCGATGCGACGACGTCCGTAGTCGATAGCCACCACGCGCATGCTGGGCCACAGCGTAGCGCACTTGGCCGCTCGCGGCGTGAACGATCGCTCAAGGCCATGCCGGATCGGTACGCTATACTGCCGATGGGCCCCGTTTCCCTCAGCAAAGAGAGTGTTTGTGAAGGTTGTTCCCGCAGTTGCCGTCGCATGCGCACTGGCGCTGGGCGTGGTCTCCTGCCAGCGCTCCTCGGAGAGACCCCAGTACACCCAGAAGCTGGTCATCCTCGGATTCGACGGGATGGACCCGGTCCTGACTGAACGGTGGCTGGCTGAAGGCCGGTTGCCGAATCTGGCGAAACTGGTCGCCCAGGGCGGCTTCTATCGTCTCGAAACGAGCCATTCGCCGGAATCGCCGACCTCGTGGGCGTCGTTCGCGACGGGCTCGAACGCCGGCAAGCACAACATCTTCGACTTCCTCGTGCGCGATCCGAACACCTACATGCCGGACCTCGGCATCGTGAAGAAGGTCCAGCCCGAGTTCCTGTTCAACTACATCCCGATCAAGCGGCCGCAGATCACGAGCATCCGCGGCGGCACGTCGTTCTGGGTGACGGCGGGCCAGCACGGCGTGCGGGCCAGCCTGCTCACGGTCCCGATCACGTTCCCGCCCGAAGAGGTGGCCAACGGCGAGATGCTGTCCGGCCTGCCGCTGCCGGATATCCGCGGCACGATCGGCACCTTCTACTACTTCGCCACGGACCTCTCACGCTACGAAGAAGGCAATACGGAGATGGGCGGTATCCTCAAGCGCCTCGTCTTCAACGGTGCGGACGCTCAGACCGAGCTGGTGGGACCGCCCAACCCTGTCGTCAAGGCGCAGCAGCGCGCCCTGCTCGCCAGGGGACCGGCCACGACCGACGCCGAGAAAGCGGCGCTCGCCGAACTGGCGGCACGCGAGGACATCCGGCTGCCGATCGGGATTCACTGGAACCGGCCGGAACGCCGCGCCACGATCGAAATCCAGGACGCCAGCATCAGCCTCGCCGAGGGCGAGTGGAGCAAGTGGGTCAACCTGGATTTCCGGGTCAACATGCTCGTGAGCCTCCATGGCATGGCGCAGTTCTACCTCGTGCGGGCCGACAAGGAGCTGCAGCTCTACATCTCGCCCGTCAACTGGCGCCCGGACAACCCGCCCGTGCCGATCTCGTCGCCCGCCTCCTTCTCGTCGGATCTCAGTGAGCGGCTCGGGCCGTACCGGACGCTCGGCTGGGCAGAAGCCACCTGGCCGCTCAACGAGGATCGGATCGACGAGAACGCGTTCATGGACGATCTGTTCCGCGCCTTCGACGACCGCGCCCAGGTCGTGCTGCACCGCCTCGATGCGAAACAGTGGGACGTGCTCATCGGCGTCAGCGAGTCGACGGACCGCGTGCAGCACATGATGTGGCGGTTCATCGACCGGACCCACCCGATGTACAGCGAGGCCGAGGCCGCCAAGTACGGCGACGCGATCGAACGCGTCTACCGCCGCGTCGACCAGTTCGTGGGCGAAGTGCTCAAGCACGTCGAGCCGGGCACGCAGGTGATCGTGATGTCCGACCACGGCTTCCACTCGTTCCGCCAGGCAGTCAACCTCAACACCTGGCTCGTCAACGAGGGCTTCCTCGCAATCAAAGGCCAGCGAACCTCGGTGAAGAGCATGACCGAGATGTTCCTCGGCAGCGGGCAGTTCTGGGAGAACGTGGACTGGTCGCGGACCAAGGCGTACGCCATGGGCCTCGGACAGGTCTTCATCAACCTCAAGGGACGCGAAGGCCAGGGCGCCGTCGACCCCGCCGACTACAAGGCGGTCGTGGACGACCTCGCGGCGCGGATGCTCACGATCACAGACCCGCGCGACGGCGCGCGAATCGTCAGCAACGTCTACAAGCGCGACGACATCTACAGCGGGCCGTTCCTCAAGAACGCGCCGGATCTGCAGGTCGGCATGCAGGACGGCTACCGCGTGTCGTGGCAGACGACGCTGGGCGGATCGCCGCCGGGCGACATCGTCTACGCCAACATGCGGAAGTGGAGCGGCGACCACTGCGGCTTCGACTACAAGACGATCCCGGGGATCCTCATCTCGAATCGCAAGCTGGCGGCGGCCGACCCCCGGGTGATCGACATCGGGCCGACCGTCCTGAAGTACTTCGGCGTGCCGGTGCCGAAGGAGATGGACGGCAAGCCGATCTTCTGACGTCTATGACGCCTGTCGAGAGACGCGCGACGACAGCGCCAGGCCGGCGGCGGGGCCGGCGCGCGACGGCCGCCATGACCGTGGCGCTCGGACTGTGCCTGGTCCCGTGGTCCTCCGCCCAGACCCCAGCACCCGATCGCGCCCAGGCGGCCCTGCTCGCGAGCCGGGCGGCGGCCCGCATCCAGGCGCTTCAGCGCGAGGCGGACGGTCTCGCGTCCCGCGAACGCACGCTGCTCGAGGACTTGCGCAAGCTCGAGGTCGAGCGCGAACTCCGATCGGCCGAGTACATGCAGGCCCGCCAGGACATCGAGCGTATCCAGCGGGAGATGGCCGACGCGGAGGAACAGATCGGCGCGCTCGAACACACCGCCGTAGCTCAGATGCCGGATCTCTCGGCGCGCATGGTGGAACTCTACAAGCTCGGGAACGGCGGCTACCTGCGGCTGTTGTTGGGCGTCGATGACCTGCGCGGCATGGGGCGCGCCTATCGTTTTGTCTCCGCGCTGCAGCGCGTGGATCGCCAGCGCGTAGGCGACCACCAGCGCACGCTGGCCGACCTGCGCAAGACCCGGGCGGCGTTGGCCGACCGGCATGCGCAGGCGTTGCGCGCGCAAGAACAGGCCGCGGCGGCCCGCACGTCCGCCGAGAAGGCGGCCGCCGCGTACGCGGATCTCGTCAGCCGGATCGATGCACGCCGGGACCTCGCGGCGCAGCTGATGGGCGAGTTGCAGACCGCCGAGCAGAAACTCCAGCGCACCATCCTCGGCGCCGCCAGCGGGACCGCCACGCCGGCTCCGCTGGCGTTGCCCCTTCGTCCGTTCAAGGGCGACCTCGACTGGCCGGTACCGGGCCGCGTCGTCGGCACGTTCGGCCGCCAGATGGATCGCCGCTTCCACACGGCGGTCGTGTCGAACGGGATCCGCCTGGCCTCCGACCTGGCAACACCGGTCTCTGTCATCCACGAGGGGACGGTCGCGTTTGCTGAGCCGTTTTCGGGCTTCGGAAACCTCGTGATCGTCGACCACGGCGGCCTCGCGTTCTCGCTCTACGGCTTCCTGGGCGAGGTGGAGGTCCCGGCAGGCACGCGCGTCGGAAAGGGCCAGACGATCGGCACCGTTGGCGCCGCGCTCGACGGCACGCCCGCGCTGTACTTCGAGTTACGCATCGACGGTAGGCCGGTCGATCCACTACAATGGCTGAAGGCTCGCTGACCATTCATAGATGACCACCCGCACCCGTCTCGCCATCGTCCTGATCACCGCACCCATCCTTGCCTTCGCCGTGGTGGGCGGCCTGGTCGGAAAGACGGTGACTCGCCAGGAAGCGTACCCGCACCTGCGCGTGTTCGATGACGTGTTCAGCCTGACGACCGGGAACTACGTGGAGGCCGTGGATGTCGATCGCCTGATGCACGGCGCGATGCACGGCCTGGCCGAGTCGCTCGACGCCGACAGCGCGTACCTGACGCCGGCCGAGGTGAAGCAGGTTGAGGCCGCCACCGATCCGGGCGCGGCCGACATCGGGCTCGACCTGACGCGGCAGTACTACCTGCGGGTCGTGGCGACGCGGGACAACTCGCCGGCGGCCAGGGCGGGGCTGCGGCCTGGCGACTACGTCCGCGTCATCGGCAAGCAGCCGACGCGCGAAATGTCGGTGTGGGAAGGCACGCGGACACTGCGGGGCGCGGCCGGCACGACGGTCTCGCTGACGGTGCTGCGCGGCAACGCGGCCGAGCCGCATGTGATGGAGATCGCGCGGGAGATTCTCCCGCCTGCGCCGCCGACGGCGCGCATGGCGGGGCCAGCCATCGGCTACGTCCGGGTGCCGGAGTTCACGCCCACCACCGCGGCGGCGGTCCGGACCGCGATCGGCCAGCTCGAAAGAAGCGGCGCCAAGGCGCTCGTCATCGACCTGCGCGGCACGTCGCGTGGCCCGATGCCGCTCGGCATCGATGCGGCACGGATCTTCGTGGCCGCCGGCACCCTCGCGCTGCTCGACACCCGCGGTGCGACGCGCCAGACGGTGGCGGCAGCGGCCGGCGACGGCGCGGTGACCCTCCCGGTCGCGGTCTTGACGGACTACGGCACGGCCGGCGCCGCCGAGATCTTCACGGCGGCTCTCACCGGGAACAAGCGGGCCGAGACGGTCGGCGAGCGCACGAACGGCCGCGCAGCCCAGCAGCGGCTCTTCCCGCTGCCCGACGGGTCCGGCATGTGGATGTCGTACTCCTGGTACCTGACCCCCGGCGGGAACCCCATCCACGAACGCGGGCTGCAGCCCGACGTGGCCGTCGCCCAGCCCGACGTCGATTTCGGCGTCGCGCCGCCCCCTGGTGATCCGACGCTCGACCAGGCGATCGAGCGGTTGAAGACCAGAGTGGCGTCCTGATTGTGGCGGTTCGTCTGCGATTCGTCTTGACACACTGAAGGCCGTTGCGTATAAACGCGACGGTGCTCTGGCGGGCGCACTCCAATCGTCCGCGCGGTAACCTCGGAGGAGGTGCAATGAACAAGCAGGATCTCATCGCGAAGATTGTGAAGGACACGGGCTCCACGAAGGCGGCGGCCGGAAAGATGGTCGAGTCGATGCTCGATGGCATCGGGAAGGCCCTGAAGAAGGGCGACACGATCACCTTCGTCGGCTTCGGGACGTTCAAGACCTCCATCCGCAAGGCTCGTGTGGCGCGCAACCCGAGGACGGGGGCGCCCATCAAGATCGGAAAGCGCCGCGTGCCTCGCTTCTCGGCGGGCAAGGCGCTGAAAGATCTCGTCAAGTAGACGGCGCGCCGCCAGGCGCACGACTATACGGGGTGTCCCGGAGGGACGGCCGGCCGTAGGCTGCCCACTCCTGGACACCCCTTTATGATCAGGGCTTCCTCGTGCGTTGACTCACCGTCGAGCCGGTTGCTATACTGACTGGTCCGGTAAGCCTTGTCTGTTCGAGACTTAGGCGCGTAGCTCAGCTGGTTAGAGCGCCTGCTTGACACGCAGGAGGTCAGCGGTTCGAGTCCGCTCGTGCCTACCACTTCCCCGCTACCCGAAGGCAGGTCGGTTGGGGTGAGGATTACAGGCCCACCGGGGCTGAACTTGCCGCGCGTTACATGAGCCAGATTACGGTCACGTTGCCGGACGGCTCCACCAGGGGAGCCGACGCGGGTACTCGCGTCATTGACATCGCGGCGGGTATTTCGCCGCGCCTTGCGAAGTCTGCCCTGGCGGCCGTCGTCAACGACCAGCTGGTCGACCTGTCGTTCCCGCTCGAGGCGGACGCGCGTGTGCGGGTCGTCACCCCGGACAGCCCGGAAGCCATGGACCTGTACCGGCACTCCACCGCCCACCTGATGGCGGCGGCCGTGACGAATCTGTTCCCGGGCACCCAGTGCGGCGTCGGGCCGTCGACCGACGAGGGGTTCTTCTACGACTTCGTCGTGCCACGGCCGTTCGTGCCTGAGGATCTCGAGGCGATCGAGAAGAAGATGCAGGACTTCGCCTCGCGGGACCTGAAGTACGAGCGCCGGATGATTCCGAAAGAAGAGGCCAAGGCCTACTTCGCGGGTCGCGGCGAGCCGCTGAAGGTTCAACTCATCGACGAGAAGGGTGGCGCGACCGTGTCGTGCTACACGATCGCCGACGTGTTCATGGACTTCTGCACGGGCCCGCACGTGCCGTCGACGAGCAGGCTGAAGGCGTTCAAGCTGCTGACCACGTCCAACGCGTACTGGAAGGGCGACGCGAAGGGCCAGCCCATGCAGCGCGTGTACGGCACGGCGTTCTTCAGCGACACCGATCTGAAGGCGTACCTGCAGCGCATCGAGGAAGCCAAGAGGCGCGATCACCGGAAGCTCGGCCGCGAACTGGGCCTCGTCACGTTCCACCCGTGGGCGCCGGGCGCGGCATTCTGGCTGGACAAGGGCACGACCGTCTACAACCTGCTTGCCGACTACATGCGCGGCGTGCTGTTCCCCTCGGGCTACGTCGAGGTGAAGACGCCCCTCATCTACAACAAGGCGCTGTGGGAGACGTCCGGCCACTGGGAGCACTACCGCCAGCACATGTTCCTCGTCGAGTCCGAGGGCGAGCAGATGGGCATGAAGGCGATGAACTGCCCCGGCCACATGCTCGTGTTCGGCTCGACCGGCCGCAGTTACCGCGACCTGCCGCTGCGCCTTCACGAGCAGACGCCGCTGCACCGCAACGAGGCGTCGGGCGTGCTGTCGGGCCTCACCCGCGTGCGGCAGTTCTCGCAGGACGATGCGCACTGCTTCGTGGCGCCGGAGCAGATCGGCGAGGAAGTCGAGCGGCTCATCCGGCTGGTGCAGCGGGTCTACGACGACTTCGGCCTGCCCTTCACGGCGAAGCTCTCGACGATGCCGGACGAGCACATGGGCGAGGTGGCGACCTGGGAGCACGCGGAGGCGCAGCTCAACGGCGCGCTCGACCGCGCCGGGATGGCCTACACGGTCAACGCACGGGACGGCGCGTTCTACGGGCCGAAGATCGACTTCGACGTGACGGACGCGCTGGGCCGGAAGTGGCAGTGCGCGACGATTCAACTCGACTACCAGCTGCCGCAGCGGTTCGACCTGAAGTACATCGGGGCTGACAACGCCGAGCACTGCCCGGTGGTCATCCACCGGGCCATCCTCGGCAGCTTCGAGCGTTTCATCGCGATCCTGATCGAGCACTACGCGGGCGCGTTCCCGCTGTGGCTGGCCCCCGTCCAGGCGGTCGTCCTGCCGATCGCCGACCGGCACGCCGGGTACGCGGGACAGGTGCGGGACGATCTGTCGGCCGCCGGGCTGCGAGTCCAGCTGGACTCGCGCCAGGAGAAGGTCAACTACAAGATCCGGGAAGCGCAGCTCCAGAAGATTCCGTACATGCTCGTCGTCGGCGATCGCGAGATGGCCGAGGGCACCGTATCCGTGCGCAGCCGCGCCGCAGGAGACCAGGGCGCGCGGTCCGTCGACGCGTTCGTCGCGGCCGCCCTGGAAGAAATTCGCAGCAAGGGGCGAGAGCCCCGAGAACCGTAGGGAGGCGCTTATCGCTTTCGATCGCTCCGGTCCACGCCGTGAAGAGCGTACACGCGTCAACGAACGCATCCGGGTGCGCGAGATCCGCGTGATCGATGATGCCGGTCAGCAGTTGGGCATCATGCCGCCCCAGCAGGCGCTGGTGCTGGCGCGGT
>JAPKZP010000484.1 GCA_026393735.1 Acidobacteriota bacterium | reverse complement strand
CGTTCGTACTGCAGGACTACCGCGCGGGCGAGCGCCTCGTCTTCGCGCGCAATCCGCGCTACTGGCGCAAAGACGCGGCGGGCACGCAACTGCCGTACCTCGACCGCCTGACGATCGAGATCACGCCCGATCAGAACACCGAACTGCTGCGCCTGCAGTCGGGCCAGGCGGACCTGACGCAGAGCGAAATCCGGCCGGACGACTACGCGGCGCTGAAGCGCGAAGCCACCGCGGGCAGGATCCGCCTCGTTGACGCGGGACTCGGCTACGATGCCGACGCATTCTGGTTCAACCTGCGCGGCGCGAAGGCGCAGGACCCGCGCGCGGCATGGCTGCAGCGCGTCGAACTGCGCCGCGCGGTGTCGCACGCGGTGAACCGCCGCGCCTTCGCCGACTCAGTCTTCCTCGGGGCAGCCGAGCCGCTTCAGGGACCTGTCTCGCCGTCGAACACGACCTGGTATCCGCCCGCGACCTTCGCGATCGAGCGGGAGGCCTACGACCTCGCGAAGGCGCGCGCGCTCGTCGCGGGCCTGGGCCTGCGCGACACGAACAACGACGGCATGCTCGAGGACGCCGCGGGCGCGCCCGCGCGTTTCGCGCTCATCACGCAGAAGGGCAACACGGCGCTCGAGAAAGGCGCGGCGTTCATCCGCGACGAACTGAAGAAGGTGGGACTCGCGGTCGACGTGGTGCCGCTCGAGGTAGGCGCCCTCGTCGACCGGATGACGAAGGGCGAGTACGACGCGCTCTACTTCCGCTTCCTCACGACCGACACCGACCCCGGGCTGAACCTCGACTTCTGGCTGAGTTCCGGCGGCGCGCACGTCTGGAACATAGAGCAGGAGAAGCCCGCCACGCCGTGGGAGAAGGACCTCGACGCGCTCATGCTGAAGATGGCGGCCGCGCGCGACCTGCCGGCGCGCCAGCAGCTCTTCTACCAGGCGCAGAAACTGCTAGCCGCCAACCTGCCCGTCATCTACTTCGCGGTGCCGAGGCTCTACGTGGCCACCAGCACGCGGGTCGCCGGCGCGGTGCCAGCGCCCGCGCGTCCGCAGATTCTCTGGAACGCGGAGGCGATCGGGGTGTCCAGGTAGCCGGGGGTCTTCGCCCCCAAGACGCTACGCTGCGGGAAACACCTTGCGCAGCGGAATCTCGAGGCCCGGAAAGAGCGGAGACTCGAGGCTGTCGTCCTTCGCAAGAGTCAGCACGGACACGTCGGTAAGCCCGGCGCCGGCGGGTGGCCGCCGCAACACAGTGACGGACTGGACGTCGGGATCGACCAGCCAGTACTCCCGCGCCCCTTCCCGATCGTAGACCGCACGCTTGCGGCCCTTGTCCCGGCGCCGCGAACCGGGCGACAAGATCTCCACCACGAGGTCCGGCGCGGCGGTCGCGTGTTTGTCGTTGACGACGCGCGCGTATCGGTCGGCGGTGAAATAAACCAGGTCCGGCACCAGCACCGTAAACATCGACAGCTTGACGTCGAAGGGCGCGTAAAGAACCTCACCCGCTCGGTGGGAATCGACGTAGTTGTTGAGTGCGACGAACAACCGCTTGGAGATGGTCTGGTGCGCCGTGTTGGGTGATGGCGACACGAAGTGCTCCCCGTCGATCAGTTCGTGCCGCAGGCAGTCGTCGGGCAGCGCGACCAGGTCGCGATAGGTCCACGCGCGCCGCGCCGGCTGGGCCGAACTCATACCCTTCTTCCGAGGTGCCATCTCACGGCGATTTTACCATCGTCGCTGGCCTTCCCGCGGGGATTCCAGATGCGAAGATCGGGCCAACACGGACGGGTCGCAGGAGCCTCAGGAATCCGAGGCCATTGCGGTTGGAATGTCGCAGCGACCGAGGTCGCCGCGGGCCGGGATCGCGATTCCCGCCGCGTGCACTGCCGCGGATGTGCGCAGTGCACTGCCGCGGATGTGCGCAGAAACAGCGTGCTCAGGACCCGGCCCTGGTCCGCACCCGCTCACTGTTGCCCGGGGCGATATTCGCGCTCGAGGTGCGCGGCGATGTCGGCATCAGAAAACCAGGCCGGGCGCAGGTTACGGCTCGCGAAGATGCGGATCTGATCCCGGCTGTGCGACGAGGCGCGGTCCGTCGTCTGGCCGTACGCCAGCACGGAGAACGCCTGGACCGGCCGCGTGAAGTGGACGAGCAACACCCACGCGTCGCCAAAGCCGGTCAACTGCCGATCGGATTCGGCCCAGCCCGCACTGTGGACGCCGCCGGTCTTGCCGGGTACCGCG
>JAPKZP010000801.1 GCA_026393735.1 Acidobacteriota bacterium | reverse complement strand
CCGCGTCTCGTGACCCAAGAAGATCGCAGCCGGACGAACCTATGTTGCGCTACCTGAGCATCCGGAACCTGGCGGTCATCGAATCGCTGGAAGTCACGTTCGAGCTAGGGCTGAACGTGATTACCGGCGAGACCGGTGCAGGGAAGTCCATCGTCGTGGGAGCCGTCGGCCTGCTGCTGGGT
The DNA here is from genome assembly GCA_026393735.1 of Acidobacteriota bacterium. Lineage (GTDB taxonomy): Bacteria > Acidobacteriota > Vicinamibacteria > Vicinamibacterales > JAKQTR01 > JAKQTR01. The sequence goes on along the minus strand of JAPKZP010000801.1, from coordinate 3,298 downwards.
GACCGGGCCTCGGCCGACCTCATCAGGACAGGCGAAGAAACAGCGATCATCCAGGCCGTGTTCGAACATGACGGCCGGGAGGTCATCGTGCGCCGGGAGTTGACGGTGCAGGGCCGAAGCCGCAGTTTCGTCGACGGAGCCCTGGTGACGGCAGGAACTCTTAAGGAATTAGGTGTAACGCTGGTTGACCTCCACGGGCAGCACGAGCATCAGGCCCTGCTGAATCCGGACGTCCACCTCGACCTGTTGGACCAGCACGCCGGGCTCCATGCCGAGCGCGCCGCAGTCGCTGACGTCTATTCGGGCTGGAGCGCCCTTCGCGCCGAACTCGAGGCGCTGCGCTCTCGCGAGCGGGACAAGGACGCGAGAGCCGACTTTCTTCGCTTCCAGCTCGCCGAAATCGAGCGCACGCACCCCCGCCCGGGCGAGGATGCCGAACTCGCGGCGACACGTGTGCTCCTGGCGAACGCGGAGAAGCTCCGCCGGCTGTGCGACGAATCCTACGCACGGCTCTACGAAGAGGACGGCTCGGTTCTCAGCACGCTCGCCGCGATCTGGAAGCGCGTCTCGGAGCTCAATGACCTGGACCCCCGGTTCGGGAACTTCCTCGATGGACGGGACGCCATCGACGCCCAACTCGACGAACTCGCCACATACCTTCGGGAGTACGGCGCGCATATCGATGCGGCGCCCGAGCGGCTCCAGGAGACCGAGGACCGCCTGGCCGCCCTCGAGCGTCTGAAGCGGAAGTACGGTCCGACACTGGACGACGTCTTGAGACGCCGTGACGAGTGCGCCGCCGAACTTGCCGCCCTCGACTCGGCTGAATTGCGCATGGTCGGTCTCGACCGGGACGTGACGGCAGCAGGGGAGCGTTACCTCGCTGCGGCGGGCCGGTTGTCCGTTGCGCGGCATGTCCACGCTGAGCCGTTCGCACGGCAGATGGAACGCGAACTGGCAGAACTCGCGATGGACCACACGCGCTTCGAGGTGCGATTCGAGGACGTGGACGGCGGGCCGGAACATTGGACGTCCCGCGGCACCGACGTCGCCCAGTTCTTTGTGTCTCCCAACCCGGGCGAGGATGTGCGTCCGCTGGCGAGGATTGTGTCCGGTGGTGAACTCTCCCGCATGATGCTGGCGCTGAAGACGCTCGCGACGACCGACTCGCCCGGCAAGAGCCTCGTGTTCGACGAGGTGGACGCTGGCATAGGCGGCCGAGTGGCGGACGTGGTGGGGCAGCGGATGCAGGCGCTTGGTCGCCGCTTCCAGGTACTGTGCATCACGCATCTGCCCCAGATTGCAGCCTGCGGACACGCGCATTTCCGTGTCGCGAAGTTCGAGCGGGACGGACGGACGCAGACGACCGTCGAGCCCCTGACTGGGGATGCCCGCGTCGATGAATTGGCCCGCATGATGGCCGGGCAGGTCATCTCCGCGGGTACCCGGTCGAGCGCTCGCGAGATGCTCGACGCGAGGAGGGGCGAAAGCGAAGTCGAGACGAAAGGCGAAAGGCGAAAGCGAAAGTAGATGGCGAAACGTTATCTGATCGAGACCTTCGGCTGCCAGATGAACTTCCACGATTCCGAGCGCATGGCCGGGTTGCTGGAGGCCGCTGGTTACGAGCCCGCCGCTGCACCGGCCGAGGCCGACGTCATCGTGCTGAATACGTGCACGGTACGGGAAAAGGCGGAGGACAAGGTCTTCAGCCGGATCGGGGAACTTCGCCAGGAGGCAGAGGCCGCTGGCGTGCAGCCCGTCGTTGCCGTGGCGGGGTGCCTCGCTCAACAGGAAGGCGCCACGATCTTCCGTCGTTCACCGTTTGTCGACGTCGTCGTGGGGACTCAGGCGGAGAAGCATCTCCCGAAACTGGTCGACAGGGCTAGGGCCACGAGCAGCCGCCAGATTGATATCAACCCCTACGACGACGTGTCTTTTCCGCTCGGGGTCACGCTTCGGACGGACCCGGTGAAGGCCTACGTCACGATCATCGAGGGCTGCAATGATTTCTGTGCGTTCTGCGTCGTGCCCTACACCCGCGGCCACGAGCGCATGCGTCCTAAGGCCGACATCATGGCCGAAGTTGCCGGGGCCGTTGCGAGCGGGCGCCGCGAAGTTCAGTTGCTCGGCCAGATCGTGAACCACTACCAGGCGCCCGACGACCGGGCGTGCGACTTCTCCGGCCTGCTGGAAGCCGTGAACGGCGTCGAGGGCATCGCCCGGATCCGCTTCGCCAGCCCGCATCCGCGCCACGTTTCGGACAGGCTCATCGATGCCATCGGGAATCTGCCGCACGTCTGCAAGCATATCCATCTGCCGGTGCAATCCGGCTCGACGCGTCTCCTGCAAGTGATGCGGCGCCGCCACACCCGTGAGGACTACCTCGAACTGGTCGCTCAACTTCGGGCCAGGGTCCCGGGCATTCAGCTTTCGACCGATATGATTGTGGGGTTTCCGGGCGAGACCGACTCGGACTTCGAGGAGACGCTGTCCCTCGCGGAGGCGGTGGGTTTTCACTCGATGTTCTCGTTCAAGTACTCCGAGCGCCCGAACACGCTCGCGGCCAGGCGGTTGCCGGATGACGTTCCGGAGGATGAGAAGACCAGGCGGCTGGCCGTCCTCCAGGACCGTCAAAAGGAGAGGCAGGCCGCCCTCCACCGAGCCGCGATCGGAACGACCGTAGAAGTCCTCGTCGACAGTGTAAGCCGGCGGCGGGATACGGAACTGTCCGGCCGGACGACCGGGAACACAGTGGTGAATTTTCCGGGGGCCGAGCGACTCCTCGGGATGATCGTGCCGGTGACGATTGAGCGTGCGGGGGCACACAGTCTCTGGGGCCGGCTTTCCGCGTCGGTATCTTGACACGGCGCGCGCGGCCGCCTACGTTCTAGCCAGCAGCGATCGATGCGCTGAGCGAATTGAGGAACCGATGCAGACCGAGATGATCATCAAAGGCTTGATGGTCGATCCGATCACCAATATGCCGATCGTCATCCTGCGCGACAAGGGCGGGGATCGGGTCCTCCCGATCTGGGTGGGCATCTTCGAGGCAAACGCCATCGCGCTGCAGATCGAGAACATTTCGACTCCCAGGCCGATGACGCACGACCTCCTGCGCAACGTCATCCGCGATCTCAACGGGGACGTTGAGAAGGTCGTGGTCTCCGACCTGAAGGAAACGACCTTCTACGCGCTCATCTACGTCAAGGTGGGGGAGGACATCGTCGCGCTCGACGCCCGTCCGAGCGACGCCATCGCCCTGGCACTGCGGGCGCATGCGCCGATCTTCGTCGAGGAT
>JAPKZP010000204.1 GCA_026393735.1 Acidobacteriota bacterium | reverse complement strand
GGCCGGCAGCGTGCCTTTGACAGTCCGGGCGGCTCGCCCCCATAATCCGCCGCGTGGTCGTACTGCGGCGCAGGTCGGCGCGCCCGGATCTATCACCATTCATGTCGCGAACATCACGGAAACCCCGCGCTCCTGAACGGGCTGATACGGACACCTTGCGGCCCCCGCGCCGGCCGGCCGCACAGGCCCGAAAACCTCTCCGGGAGAGGTTTCTAGTTCGCGCCCGAAAACCTCTCCCGGAGAGGTTTCTAGTTCGGCTCCGGCTGGCGATGGGCGCACTCGCCCTGGTGTCTGGTCTCGCGTTCTGGAACAGCTTCGGCGCCGGGCTGATCCTGGACAACATCCCGATCATTCTCCAGGACACACGCCTGAGGACGGTCGGATGGCAGAGCGTCCACGACATCCTCACGCACGACTACTGGTGGCCAACGGGCGACAGCAACCTGTACCGGCCGTTGTCGACGTTGAGCTACTGGTTCAACTACAGCGTCCTGGGCAACGGCGCGAATCCCGCCGGCTATCACGCGGTGAATCTGCTGTTGCACTGGCTGAACACCGTGCTGGCGTTCCTGCTGGTCCGGGGCGTCACGGGCAGGGCCTGGGCGGCGCTCGTGACGGCGGCCGTGCTGGCCTGCCACCCGCTCACGGTAGAGTCCGTCACAAACGTCGTGGGCCGAGCGGATCTGCTCGCGGGCCTGTCGATCCTCGGTGGCCTCTGCCTCTACCGGCAGTTCCTCGGGGCCGCGGGCCCGCGCAGGCTGCCGTGGCTCGTCGGGCTCGGCATCGCATACATCGTGGGTGTCTTCTCGAAGGAAAGCGCTGTCGTGCTGCCCGCACTGATGCTGCTGCACGATGGCCTGCTCCCGCCGGCTCCTGGCGCGACGCGAACCGCGACGCTCCGACAGGCCGCCGCGCGTGTCTTGCCGGCCTATGCCAGCGTCCTGCCGGGCTTCGTGTTGCTCGTGTGGACCCGCTGGGCGGTCCTCCACGGCTCACCGCTCCTCGTCCAGTTCGGCGGCGACAATCCCATTGCGAACGCTCCGTTCTGGACAGGTGCTATGACGGCGGTAAAAGTCGCCGGTTACTATCTGGCCCTCTTCGCCTGGCCGGCCCGACTCTCCTGCGACTACTCCTACAACGGGGTCACGCTCTTCGGCTGGACGCTGGCGTCCGGACAGGATCTGCACGCCTGGCTCGCCTGGGCTGCCGTCCTCGCGCTGGCCGCGGTCGCCGTGATCTGGTGGCGCCGGCAGCCGGCGGTCCCCTTCTTCCTCGGGCTTGCGGGGATCGCGTTTCTGCCGACTTCGAACCTGCTGTTCCCTATCGGGACGGTCATGGCCGAACGGCTCATGTACGTGCCGTTGGTCGGTCTTACCGCGGCGGCGGTCCTCGCGATCATCTTCGCCGGGGAGAGACTGCCAGCTGTGCGATCCGCCATGACCCCGCGCAGATCCGTAGCGGTCGGGATGCTCGTCGCGGCGGTGATCGGCGCGCTTGCCGTGCGCACGATGATCCGCAACGAGGATTGGACCAGCAGCATGCGGCTCTGGTCCAGCGCCGCCCGGGCGGTTCCCGACAGCTTCAAGGTCTACAAGGCCCTGGCCTTGGCGACGATGGAGTCGGACCCGTCCGGCGGACGGGTCGACGAAGCGATCGATCTTGCGGCTCGCAGCATCGGGATCGTCGAACAGGCGAACCTGCCGCTGCACCAGCAGCCCGCCAGCCTGTACGCCGAGGCGGGATCGTATCGCGTCCGAAAGGCACAACTGCTGTCGGGCCGGGGATCGGCACGCGAGGCGCAGGCGGAGATCGCACACGCCATCGTCCTGCTCGAGCGGGCCGCGAGAAGTGACCGCGAGGGGAACCGCCTCGCGCGAGAGAAACGGCTGGGCGCCGGCCAGCGGGCCGGCGAACTTCACGACACCGGCAGCGCGTTCATCTACAGGACGCTGGCCACGGCGTACCTGGGTGCCGGCGACCCGCGTCGGGCCGTCACCTCCGCGAAGTACCTGCAGAGGATTGCACCCGGTCATTTCGACCCGCACTACATGCGCGGCGTGGCAGAGGCTGCGGCGGCGCAGGCCGGCGAGGGCTGGGGCAGGCCGCAGGAAACGGAGGCGCACCTCGAGCGTGCCGCGATCAGCCTCATTGCGGCAACGATCCTCAACCCGGCCCACCGCGAGTCGTGGGCTCTGCTGGCCAAGGTCTATCAGTACCTGGCGCCGTCGCCGGCCGCGGTGGTCATCGCAGACGGCGGCGGTCGGCTGAACCGGGAGAACCCGGTCGTGGTCCGGCACGTGCAGCTGGCATGCGCGCAACTCCTGGCGCAGTTGCGCACCGCCGGATTGCGGGATGATGCGGACGCCCTGCGCGGGCGGATGATCGCCGACCTCGGCGTCCCGGCGGCGCTGCTGGCTGAGGGTGCTATACTCCCGCTCGAATTGCCATGACTCACTTGAACCCCTCGACTCGCGCGGGTCTTCACACGGTCTCCATGCTCGTGCTGTTCGCATGCGCCATGCTGTGGCCCGTCCAGGCACACGCGCAGATCACAGCCGTTGCCAGGCCCGGAGCGACGCCGGCCTGGAACAAGGGCATGCTGCCGATCAGTGCAGAAAGCTATTACCACGCCATCGAATGCGGGAAGCAAGGTGGAGACGACCCGCCGTGCGTCTTCT
>JAPKZP010000281.1 GCA_026393735.1 Acidobacteriota bacterium | reverse complement strand
CGCTGAAGAAGCCCACCGGCGCCAGGTTGAAGCCGCCGCGCACTTCGTTCTGGAACCTCGACGTCGCGAGCCACCGCCAGGCCGCGACGAACCGCTTGGTGGTCGCGGAGGTGTAGACCAGCGGGCGCGGCAGCGTGATCAGGTCGAGGTCCGGGCGATCGTCCACGTCCGTCAGGCGGCTGAAGACCACCTCGAACCGGTGACGCGACGAGAGTTCGTAGTCGAACCTCGTCCCGAAGTAGTTGCGATTGGTTTCGCGCTGCTGGTTGAAGCGGTAGCCTGCCGTGTTCAGCACCCGATCCGAGCGTGAGTCGCCGACGTCAAAGTTGTTCACGCTCGAGACCGACGGCATCTTGGAGAGAATCAGGGACTGCATCTTGGCGTCCACCGGCAGGCCGACCTGCTGGAGGACGTTGATCGAGCGCACCGTGCCGTCGGTCGCCGCATACCGGAACACGCCCGAGGCCCAGTCGGCGTTGGCCGGGATCGTGTTGTTCTGGGCCTGCTGCTGCTGCTGGCGGAATCCCTCGTAGTACCCGTAGAAGAAGAGCTTGTTCTTCTGGATGGGGCCGCCCAGCGTGCCGCCGAACTGGTTGCGGTTCAGGTACGGCTTGGGCACGCCCGACTTGTTGTTGAAGAACGAGTTGGCCGACAGCTTCCAGTTGCGGTTCGCATAGAACGCGCTGCCCCGGAATGTGTTCGTGCCGGACGGGGTCACCATCCGGACCGACGTCGCTCCGCCCGCGGAATCGGCGCCCGAGACCGACGTCGTGACGCTGAACTCCGCGACGTTGTCCGAGGTGGGCCGGTTCGGGAGGAAGTCCAGGGAGTTCGTGCGGATGAAGTTGTCCTGCACGTTGATCCCGTCCTGGGTCACCTGCGTCCACGTGGGACGGCCGCCGTCAATCGCGGTATTGCTCCGCGTGGCGATGCCGGGCACGCCGGCCTGCAGCTTGATCAGGCCCGTGACGTCGCGGCCCGCCAGCGGGAGCGAGAGCACTTCCTTCTGCTGCACCGTCGAGCTGACTTCGGGCGTCGTGGTCTTGACGAGCGACAGGCCCGCCGTCACTTCCACGGTCTCGCTGATCTCGCCCAGTTCGAGCTTCGCCGTCAGCGAATACTCCTGGCCCACGTTGACCGCCACCTGATTGTAGGTGGACGTCTTGAACCCCTGCAGTTCAACGACGATCTTGTAGGTGCCCGCCGGCACCTGCGGGAAGGAGAACGCCCCCGCGCTCGATGCGACCGTCGTGGCCACCTGGTTGGTCGACACGTTGGTCAGCGTGACTGTCGCGCCAGGCAGCACGCCCCCGGAGGCGTCGAGCACCGTGCCGCCGATCCGCCCCAGGACCGACTGGGCCGAGACGTGTGCTGTGAACAGCAGCAGGGCCATTACACACGCCGTACTAACGCGAAGCAAGCGCCGTCGATGCACCATTTCTCCTCCTACCGAAGGCCGATCACGAACGATTCAGGATTGGAACGTCTTGAACCCGACACATTCCTCCATGCGAACGGCATGCCGTCGGGTTCTTGGGAGATTTGAAAAAAGATAGTCTAAAGTGTGTTACTGGTCAACAACTTAGATAGATCGCAGGCACGCACGCGCCCGAGCGGACCGCGGGGTGGGGTATAGACCAAGACATTGGATCCAAGTTCCCGGACGCCAGCCGGCCAGGCAGGGATTCTGACGAATCAGGCCGTGGAATCCTACCGGTTCATCGCGTTCAGGAATTCCGCGTTGGTCTTCGTCTTCGACATCTTCCCGAGCAGGAGCTCCATGGCGTCCACCGGGGAGAGCGGATCGAGCACCTTGCGCAGCACCCACACCTTGCTGAGGACGTCCTTCTCGATGAGCATCTCTTCCTTGCGCGTCCCGCTCTTCTGGATGTCGATCGACGGGAAGACGCGGCGGTCTGTGAGCCGGCGGTCGAGGTGGATCTCGGAATTGCCCGTGCCCTTGAATTCCTCGAAGATCACTTCGTCCATGCGCGACCCGGTGTCGACGAGCGCGGTCGCCACGATCGTGAGCGAGCCGGCGCCCTCGATCTTCCGCGCGGCGCCGAAGAACCGCTTCGGCTTCTGCAGCGCGTTGCTGTCGACGCCGCCGGACAGGATGCGGCCGGACGCGGGCACCACGGTGTTGTAGGCACGGGCCAGGCGCGTAATCGAGTCGAGCAGGATGACCACGTCGCGGCCCGTCTCGACGAGGCGCTTGGCCTTTTCGATCACCATCTCGGCGACCTGGACGTGGCGCTGCGGCGGTTCGTCGAAGGTCGACGAAATCACCTCGCCGCGCACCGACCGCTGCATGTCGGTGACTTCCTCCGGCCGCTCGTCGATGAGCAGGACGATCAGGAACACCTCGGGGTGGTTGGCCATGATGCTGTTCGCGAGCGCCTGCAGCAGCATCGTCTTGCCCGTCCGCGGCGGCGCGACGATGAGCGCGCGCTGGCCCTTGCCGATGGGCGCCATGAGATCGATCACGCGCGTGCAGAGTTCCTCGGACGAGTATTCGAGCGAGAACTTCTCCTGCGGGTAGAGCGGCGTGAGGTTCTCGAAGAACACGCGCTCGCGCTTGCGCTCGGGCGGCTCGAAATTGACGGCGTCCAGCTTGACCAGCGCGAAGTACCGCTCGCCTTCGCGCGGCGGCCGGATCTGGCCCGATACGGTGTCGCCGGTGTGCAGGTCGAAGCGCCGGATCTGCGACGGCGACACGTAGACGTCGTCCGGGCCGGGCAGGTAGTTGTAGTCCGGGCCGCGCAGGAAGCCGTAGCCGTCAGGCAGGGTCTCGAGGACGCCCTCCGAGAACATGAGGCCGTTGCGCTCGCTGCGCGCCCGGAGGATCTGGAAGATCAGATCCTGCTTGCGCATGCCCGTGGCCCCCGGCAGGTCAAGCTGCTTGGCGATGGCCGTGAGGCCGGCCACGTTCAGGCCCTTCAGGGCGGCGAGATCCAGCGTGCCGACGTCTACCGCGCCGGGCGTGTCCACTGTGCCAGTTGTTGCGCTATCCATATCCACAGCTCGTCGATGCCCTCTCCGGTCTGCGCCGATGTCAGCAGCGCAGCCGTCCCGAACGCCTGTTGCAGAGCGGCCATCGCGCGCTGGCGTTCCGCGCGCGACAGCTTGTCGACCTTCGTGGCGACGATCCGCAGGGGACATCCCTGGGTCGTGAACCACCTGAAGGCCTCCACATCCGATTCCAGCCCGGGATGCCGGGCATCCACCAGCAGGACCACGCCGGCGATGGCGGGGCGCATCCACACGGCGTCGGCGCCCCCGAAGAAGTACTCCTGCGCGAGCGACGCGAACGCGCGGCCCTCCTTGGCGCCGCGCGCGTAGCCGTACCCCGGCAGATCGACCAGGTGAAAGGCCTGCCCGCGTTCCGGCTCGAGCCGGTAGTAGTTGGCCAGGCGCGTCTTGCCCGGGGCCGCGCTGGTGCGGGCCAGCGTGCGGCCGGCGAGCGCGTTGATCACGCTCGACTTGCCGACGTTCGAGCGGCCCGCCATCGCGAGCTCAGCCAGGGGCGTCTGCAGCAGATCGCGGGCGCTTGCGGCGCTCGTGACGAACTGAGCGGCCGTCAGTCGTGTACGTGCCATATCGTGGGCGGGCAGGCGCCGGCAGGTCGACACGGGGGTCGACCCCTGCGGTGAGGCCGCTCAGCCTCTCGTGTCCAGCCCCTCGCCCCTCGTACCTGGTCCCTGAATCAGTGCGTGACCCGGTCGTCTGCCGCGCGCTCGATCTTGACCGGTTCGATGGCCACATCCGACAGCGGGCGTCCCGGCAGCGGCCCGGCCAGGGCGATCCGCAGCACCTCGTCCATGGTGTCCACGAGGTAGACGCTGAGGATATCCAGCACGTTGCGCGGGATGTCGGCCAGGTCCTTCTCGTTGTCTTTGGGCAGGACGATCGTCGTGACGCCGGCCCGGTGGGCGGCGAGCACTTTTTCCTTCAAGCCGCCGATCGGCAGCACCTTTCCGCGCAGCGTGATTTCGCCCGTCATGGCGACGTCTCGGCGCACCGGCACCCCGGTCAGCACGGAGACCAGCGCCGTCGCCATCGTGATCCCGGCCGACGGCCCGTCCTTCGGGATGGCGCCCTCGGGCACATGGATGTGCACGTCGTTGCGGCGGTGGAAGTCCTTGTCGATGCCGTACTCCTCGGTCTTCGACCGGACGTAGCTGAGCGCCGCCTGGGCCGACTCCTGCATCACGTCGCCGAGTTTGCCCGTCAGCGTGAGCCGGCCTCGGCCGGACATCAGCGTGGCCTCGGTGACGAGGATCTCGCCGCCGACCTCGGTCCACGCGAGGCCCGTGGCCAGGCCGATTTCGTTCTTCGCCTCGGCCATGGTCGGGCGGAATCGCGGCACGCCGAGGAACTGCGTGACTTTTTCCGGGGTGATTTCCTCGACGTACGCCTTGCCTTCCGCCACGACGCGGCGCGCGACCTTGCGGCAGATCGAGCCGATCTCGCGCTCGAGGTTCCGCACGCCCGCCTCGCGGGTGTAGCGCTGGATGATCGTCTGCAGCGCCTCGTCGGTGAACGTCACGTTGGCCGGCAGCAGGCCCGACCCCTCCAGCGACTTCCGGACGAGGAACCGCTTCGCGATCTCGGTCTTCTCCTGCTCCGTGTAGCCCGGCAGGGACAGCACTTCCATGCGGTCGCGCAGCGCCTGAGGCACGGTGTGCAGGACGTTGGCCGTGCAGATGAACATCACGTTCGAGAGGTCGTACTCGACGTCCAGGTAATGGTCGAGGAACGTGTTGTTCTGCTCGGGGTCGAGCACCTCGAGGAGCGCCGCCGACGGGTCGCCGCGGAAGTCCATCGACATCTTGTCGACTTCGTCCAGCAGGAACACCGGGTTCTGCGTGCCGGCCTTCTTCATCATCTGGATGATCTGGCCGGGGAAGGCCCCGATGTAGGTGCGGCGATGGCCGCGGACCTCCGCCTCGTCGCGGACCCCGCCGAGCGACAGCCGGACGAACTGGCGGTTCATCGCCCGCGCGATGGACTTGGCGAGCGACGTCTTGCCGACGCCCGGGGGGCCGGCGAACGTGAGGATCGTCGCCTTCGGCTTCTTCACGAGGGCGCGCACGGCCAGGAACTCGAGGATGCGCTCCTTGATCTTCTCCAGGCCGTAATGATCCGTGTTGAGGATTTCCTCGGCGCGCTTGAGGTCGCGGCTCTCCTTCGACTTCTTGTGCCACGGCACGGCGATCAGCCAGTCGAGGTAGTTGCGGGAGACGGTGGCCTCGGCCGACATGGGCGGCATGGCCTCCAGGCGCTTCAGCTCCTGGATCGCCTTCTCCTCGACGTCCTTCGGCATCCGGGCCTTTTCGATCTTCTTCTTGAGATCGTCGACCTCGTTGCCGCGCTCGTCCTTGCGGCCGAGCTCCTTCTGGATGGCCTTCATCTTCTCGTTGAGGTAGTACTCCTTCTGCGCCTTCTCCATCTGCTTCTTCACGCGGGTCTGGATGCGGCGGTCGACCTGGAGCTTGTCCACCTCGGCTTCGAGGATCGAGGAGATCCGGTTCAGCCGCTCGAGGGGCGAGATCATCTCGAGCAGGTTCTGCTTCTCTTCCACGCCGACGAGCAGGTGCGCGGCGATCGTGTCCGAGAGCCGGCCGGGGTCGTCCACGCGGACGGCCGCGATCATGGCGTCGTACTGCAGGTTGTTCGACAGCTTCACGTACTGCTCGAACAGCGACACCACGCGGGTCATGGCGCCTTCCACATCGCCCGCCGCGTCCTTGTGGCGGGGCAGGACCTTTACCACGACCCGGAAGAAGCCCTTGTCTTCCTTCCATTCGATGGCCCGGCCGCGGTCGGCGCCCTCGACGAGGAGCTTGATGTTGCCGTCGGGCAGCTTGAGGCTCTGCACCACGTTGGCGACGCACCCCATGGTGTAGATGTCCTGGGGCTGCGGGTCGTCGGTCTGCGCGTCGTGCTGCGCCGCGAGGAACACCCGCTTGTCCTTCTCGAGGGCGTGCTCGAGGGCGCGGATGGACGCCGGGCGCCCGATGACGAACGGCACCATCATGTGGGGGAAGACGACCAGGTCGCGCAGCGGGACGATCGGAAGGGTCTCGTAGACTTCCACTTAGCCTGCCTTTTCCATCAGCGTGATCGGCTGGGCCTTGTTCTCGACCACCTCGCGCGTGATCACGCACTCCTTGACCTTCTTCTGGCCGGGGAGCGAGTACATCAGCTCCAGCATCAGGTCTTCGATGAT
>JAPKZP010000451.1 GCA_026393735.1 Acidobacteriota bacterium | reverse complement strand
GGCCTTGCGGGCCGAAGGCATGGAGCGACACGAGGCGCTCATGGCCGCCAACCACGTGCGGCTGCGGCCGATCCTCATGACCACGATGTCGATCATGGCCGGCATGATGCCCATTGCCTTCGGGCGCGGGGCGGGGGCAGGCTCGCGGGCGTCGATGGCCGTCACGATCATCGGCGGGCAAATCCTCTGCCTGCTCCTGACCTTGCTCATCACGCCAATCGTCTACTCGTACTTCGACGACCTGCGGGAAGTGAAGATCACGGACCTGGTCAGCGTGCTGATCAACAGGATACGGGGACGGAGAGAGGTGCGGGCTGCCCTCCCGGGGGCGCAGCCCACGCCGGTCGAGCAGCCCGAATAGGAACGGTGACGGCCGGTCACGCGGCGGACAAGTTCCGTCGCGTGACCGGAAGCCGACAGCCGACGCGTCGACCGCGCGAAGCGGCGGCTACTTGCCGCCGAACCGGATCGCGATGCTGCCCGACACGCCCCCCAGCTGATCTTCGAATCCGTTCGCCCCGGCAATGACCCGATACCCGACACCGCCGACGAGCGCGAAGCCACGCGCCATGCGCCAGGTGAGATTGACCCCGGGTTCGAAGATGAAGAAGTCCTGGTCGTACAGGTAGTAGCCCTGGTTCGAAGCAGGCGGGGTGTTGCCCCCCTGAGACGTGGCGCCGTACCGCCCGTGTCCGTCCGAAGGGTGCGGGTAGTACGCCGATGACATCAACATGCGGCTGACGCCGCCGCCCACGAGACCGCTGACGTTGACAGCGATCGGCCCCGACCGCAACGGAAACCACTGCACGAGTGCACCGCCGTAGCCCATCTCCTCGCCGTAGTAGTCCCCGTTGATCATCCAGTAGCCGGCGCCTCCGATCATGAGGGTCTGATCGAGGAGCACGCCGCCGTAGCCCCCGAGCAGCTCGACGTCCCGATCGTTCACCTGCGTGAACTTCACGTCGATCGCGAAAACAGGCCCGTTTTCGATCGGCTCGATCACCACTGGGGATTTCCCGGCGGCCGGCGGAGGCGCCTGCGGGTCGGTTCCGGCCGTCGCGATGACCGGCACGAGCACCAGCGCCGCGGCGGCCGCCCACATACGAATTGCCGAGTGTTGACGCTTCATCTCACAACCTCGCGAGACTGACGTTGAGGGACGTCGTCTCTCCGCGCCGGATCTCGACGGCCGTGACAAACGGGTCGTAGCCTTCCTTGCGAATCTCGACGCGGTGGGTTCCCGCTGACAGGTGCACCACGAGGCGCTCGGCTCCCTGGGGGTTCCGCCACACTTCGCCGTCGATCAAGACCTCGGCGTCGCCGGGCTGCACGCGAATGGCGACCTGCCCGAACCGGGAGTCCGCCGCTGGCGGAGGATTCGAGTCCGGTTCCTGCCGGTCGGGAGGCGGTCCCTGCGGCGGGTACACGTCCCGCGGCTGCCGCACCTGGGGCGGCGGGAACGAGGGCTCGTATGGCGCCAGCGGCCGCGGTTCGTTCGGCTGGCCCGCAACCAGATGCTCCATCACGCCCTTGATGCGATAGCTCGTCCCGACGCCGAGATAGATGTGCTCGTTGATCGTCTTGAAGCCATCGAGGTAGATCGTGATGTCATGTCCGCCGGGCTCGAGCGAAAGTGACTGGAAGAACCCGTCGAACTGATCGACGATGCCTGCGAGACGGCCATCGACATAGACTTCGGCGTTCTTCGGCTCCACCTGGATCCGGACGCTCGCGCCTCCATAGCCGTAGTCATAACCATAACCATATCCATATCCGTAGCCGTAGCCGTAGCCATAGGGGTAGCCGTACGGATACCAGAAGAACGGCGAATAGAACCAGGGGTTATACAGGTACGGTCCGTAGTATCCGCCGAAGCCCCAATACACACTCGAGTGGTATCCGGGGCGGGGACCGCCGTGTCCCGGGTACGCACCTCCGGGGCCCGGCCGGGGACCACCAGGGCCAGGTCCACCAGGGCCGGGACCTTGCACGTGGCCCTGACCTCCGCCAGTTGGCGCCGCTCCCCGCGGCTGCGCCTGGCCGCCACCTCCCTGCCCGTGGCCCTGGCCGCCACTCTGCGCGGTGGCTGACCCGGAAGCCTGGCGATGGCGCTGAGCTTCAGTCGGCACCGCCAGCGCGACGACCACCAGACACACAGACGCGACAATCCAGAGTCGCCATTCGCTACGCATGACACAACCCTCCCAGGCGCTGAACACTTCGTGTACTGCAATGATGGTACCGTCCGGGCGCCGAAGGATTCTGCCCGAAACCCGCAATGACCGCCGCTGCGCCCCGGCTTCCGCGTCCTCCGCAGGTGAACGGCTGTCACCCGCCAGCACCGGCGAGACGCCTCAGACGAGCGTCACAGAATTGCCACAGAACGCCAGGAACCGTTCGAAGTCGGCCACCGTCACGACGACGGTTGCCGTGTTCACGTTGGGGTGGAAGCCCAGCCGCGCGGCCCGCCGCAGTTCCTCACCGAGCAGAACCCGCACGCGCTTCTCGCGATCATTGATCAGACCGAACGGAGAAACCGATCCGGCGGTCAGGCCCAGATGCGTCGCCAGGCGTTCGGCCGACGCGAAACTGAGCCGTGCGTCACCCACGCGGGCCGCCAGCGACGCGATGTCGATGCTTCGCGACTGCTCCGCCACGACCAGATAGTGCCGATCGCCCTTCTTGTTGCGGAGGAACAGATTCTTGCAATGCGTGGCGTCGATCCCGGCCCAGGCTGCCTGAGCCTGCTCCACGGTGAAGACGGGCGCGTGTTCGAAGCGCTCGAAGGTGATGCCCAGACGATCGAGCACGGCGTATACCGCGGATTCCTGTTCGGTCATGCGCGCCCTTCAGCGGCTCATCAGGAAGATCCCCAGCGCGAGCGCAGCGACGATGACCGTGCCGGCGATCAGCCAGAGCGTCAGGCGGCCCGACGACTGCCGTCTGGCCGTCTCCTGAGCCTCGCGCAACGCAGCGTGGCGCGCGGCAGACTCGGCCTGAAGAATCCGACTGGACAGTCCCTGCGCCTCCCAGTTCGCCGGATCGAGCGACAGCGCCTGGCGCACGGCGTCATGCGCGGCCGCAAACTCGCGGCGGCCTATGCTGGCCGTGGCCTGCGCGAGCAAGCCAACGACCTGCTGGCGCCGCTCATTCGACTCTCTCAACGCAACCTGCGCGCGCGTCACCTGCTCACGCAGCGATGCGACCGCCGGCGACGCGGCGTCGAATCGCGCCGCGTCATCGATCAGCGCCGCGGCCTTCGTGAGATCCCCCTGGCCGAGCGCCATGTCCGCCGCGTCGAGGAAGATGTCGACGCGCCGCCGGCGCTGGGATTCCGATTCCTCGGTGCCATCCTGCGGCGAAGCCCCGGTGACGGGGGCGGGGCCACCGGAGGGACGCGCTCCGATGTCGTACGGCGATCTCGGCGTCGGCCGCGGCGATGCGCCCGAGGGAGGCGGCGTCGGCCGCGGCGACGGGACCGAGGGCGTGGCCCAGGGCGATGCGCCAGAGGGAGGCGGCGTCGGCCGCGGCGACGGGAAGGACGGCAGCGGAGTTGCGACGTAGGTGGCCGTCGACTCGTCCGCGATCCCGGACGCAGCCGCAGGGGCGAGGTTGGCCCGGACGCGAGCGATGTCGAGCGCCATCGTGGCGAGGTCCTGGCAACGCCGCACGGGGTCCTTTTCGAGCGCGCGCAGAACGATGGCGACGACGCCAGGATCGCAGCCCGGGCACGCGGCCTCAATCGGCGGCGGTGGTTCGTGGCAGATGCGGTTGAACAGCCCGTCGGCGATCGTGCCCGGAAACGCGTGGTGGAAGGTCAGCAGTTCGTAGAAGACCGCCCCGACCGCGAAGATGTCCGCACGGTGATCCGCGCCGGTCCCGAGCAGTTGCTCGGGGGCCATGTAGTTGGCCGTGCCGACGAGCATGCCCTCGCGCGTGAGTTGCGAGTTGCCCAGGCGCGCGATGCCGAAATCGACAATCTTCAGGACACCGTCCGGGTCGACCATGAGGTTGCCGGGCTTGATGTCGCGATGCACGATGCCCGCGTGGTGCGCGTGGGCGAGCCCCGTGCACAGCTGCTCCATCCAGGCCAGCACCCGTGGCAGATCGAGGCCTCCCCGTCGCCGGATGACGTCCGCCAGGCTCTCGCCCGGGATGTACTCCATCGCGATGAAGGGCCGGCCGGACACCTCTCCGATGTCGAACACGGTGATGATGTTGGGGTGGCGCAGCCGGGCGGCGGAGCGCGCTTCACGAACGAAGCGCTCGCGGAGTTCGGCATCGTCGGTGAGGTCGTCCTTGACGAGTTTGATGGCCAGCGGCCGATCCAGCTCGGGGTCACGGGCCAGGTACACGGCGCCCATGCCGCCGGCGCCGAGCTGGCGGACGACCTGGTAGCGGCCGATGGTGGTTGGCTGCGTCGACACCGGCCTCCTCCGCTCTCAGATCTTCACGCGCACGATGTCGATGCGCGCTGAATCGCCCACGCCGAGCCCCCGCGCCGCCGCGGTCTCGATGTGGCGGCACTGGCGCAGCTTGTCGGGCAGGCCCGCCGCGCGGCGCTTCGCGAGAATCACATCGCGCGCCACGACGTCGAGCGCCACCGGATCGGCGGCCACGTAGATGGCATTCTCGCGCCACACGGTCTGCGAGTTGGACGGCGCCGGACCGCCATCGAAACAGCCCTCGGTCGCGTCGAGCACGATGAG
>JAPKZP010000701.1 GCA_026393735.1 Acidobacteriota bacterium | reverse complement strand
CAGGCGTCAGTTCCTCGTGCTCCCACGCCTCTGTCGCCTCGGACATGAGCGTGTGGTGGTAGGTGTCCCCGTGGCTGAAGATGAACCGGCGCTTGCGGTACGCCACGTTCCAGTTCACGACGCGCACGCCTTCCGCCCGCGCCACTTCGCCGACAATGCCCCACGGCACGTAGATGCCATGCGTGAAGACCGCGCTCGTGAAAGGGTGCGCCCGCATCAGCCGCCGCGCGGCGTGCGCCGTCACGAGCGCCGCCTCGAGGTACCGTCGAAGCACGGCCTCTGCGTGCGGCTGGTCGGTAAGAGACCCGCTCGCGAAGAACCGGATGGCCCCGGCCCTGGCGTGCTCCCCAAGTGCGAGATCATCGAGGCGGTAGTCCGGGATCTCGTTCTCCGGAATCGTCGCGGCGACGGCCTTTGCTTCGGCGCGCTCAACCGGCGTGACCCAATCGCTGTACCGATGCGTGGTCACGCCGAGCGCCTCGTACACGGCCTCCGATGGGCGCAAGCAGTCGCGACAGAGGTCTGGGCTCGGCCCCTCGCTGACGAAACGGTTGAGATTTGGATACAGCGACGCCTCGCACTCCGCGCACGCCGGCAGCGCCGCGTCGCAGAGCAGCACGTGGACATCGGCGCCACGCAGCGTCAGCGCAGCCGCCAGGGCGCTCTCGAGGGTGGTCGCGTGGGCGTACGACCCGATAGACGTCGCAATCAGCACGCGCGGGCCACCTGCGGCCGTCGTCTTTGCCTGCTGCAGGCGGTCGCCGCCTTGCGCGAGGATCGGCTGCCAGTCTGGGTACGCGCCCCAGCGGGCGTGGTACCAGCGCCGCGCCAGTCGGCTGGCGCGCCACAGGCGCGGGAAGCGTCGAATCCAGTGTCTCACGACGACGGCTCGGCGGCCTGCCGATCGATGACGCGTTCGAACACGGGCGGCTCGGGCAGGCGATCGAACACGACCCAGGCGCCTGACGATTCCAGGGCGGGCACAGTGAACACCCCGCTCGCCACGGCGACGGTTCTAGCCCCGATGGCCTTGGCACAGTCGATGTCGTGCGGCGTGTCGCCGACGACGAGCACGTGGTCCGGCCCGATGCCGGCGTCCGGGAATCTGCGCCGCACGCCCTCGAGTGCGCGGGCCGCGATGCCGGCCCGCGGGCCCGTGTCCTCTCGAAAAACTCCTGTAGCCCGTAGTGCGTGAGCTTGGCGCGGGCGCCGGCGGCCGTGTTGCCTGTGAGCAGCATCGAATGGACGTCGGGGCGGCGGGCGCGCAGGTACTCCAGGATCTCCCGGACGTTGTCCAGGACGCGCCCCTGCCGAAGGCCGAGCCGGTCCGGCAGGTGGGTCTCATATCGCCTCAGAAACGCTTCTACGGCGGAGGCGGTTGCCTGCGCGCCGGCCTGTTCGAGGATCTTGACCGCCAACTGGTGGTCCGTCAGGCCGTCACTGCGAATTGCCTGGAGGTCCAGCGCATGGCCGGTCAGGTCACGGCACGCGTCCTCGAGCGCGAACACTCCCCCACGCGCGGTCGTCAGCAACGTGCCGTCGATGTCCCAGAACAGAATCGTCATCTGCGCGACAGCAAAGCCCGGACTTCCGCCGCGACGCCCTCTGCTGTGAGTCCCTCCTGTGCGAGCAGGTACGCGCCGGTGCCGACCCCGCAGAAGTGGTCGTTGATGCCCATGATCTTCACGCGCCCCACGCCGGCCTGGGCCACGACCTCGCACACGGCGCTCCCGAGTCCGCCGATGATGGTGTGCTCCTCGACGGTGACGATGTGCCCGGTCTCGGAGGCCGCTTGCAGGATGGCCTCGCGATCGATGGGCTTGACCGTCGCCATCTGCAGCACCCGCACGCGCTTGCCTTCCTTCGCGAGCAGGTCCGCCGCGCACACGGCCTCGTACATCAGGTAACCCGTGCTGATGATGGTGGCGTCGCCGCCCTCGCGGAGAAGCGTGGCCTTGCCGAAACGGAAGGTGTCGCGTTCCGTGTACACATCCTCGGCATCTCCCGCGCCGCAGCGGATGTAGACGGGCCCTTCGTAGGCAATAGCCGCCGCGGCCGCCTGC
>JAPKZP010000420.1 GCA_026393735.1 Acidobacteriota bacterium | reverse complement strand
CCGTCCTCCGGCTCACCCTCGAGGACGCCGTCCGCATGGGCCTGGAGCACAACATGGATCTCAAGGTCGACCGGATGGACCCGCAGATCGCCGCCGAGCGTGTCGGGCAGGCCAAGGCGGCCTTCATTCCGTCGGTGACGGCGCTCTTCTCCCGCAACAGCAACCTGGCGCCGCCCAGCAACTTCCTGGTCGGGAATCAGGGGACACAGACGACGGCGCCCACGGGTTCGGCGGCCGTGGCGCAGCGTCTGCCGTGGTTCGGTGGCAGCTACGCCGCCGGGTGGGACACGACGAGCACCCGGTCGAACAGCATACTCACCAACTACAACCCGGCGGTGACGGCGCGCTTCCAGACGACATTCTTCCAGCCGCTGCTGAAGGACCTGACTATCGACGCCAGTCGCCAGCAGCTGATTCTGAGCAAGCGCAACAAGGAGATTTCCGACACCCGCTTCCGCGAGTCGGTGGTGCGGACGCTCTCCGACGTGAAGAAGGCGTACTGGGACCTGGTCGCGGCCAGGGCGCTGGTCGACGTGCAGCAGCGCTCCCTCGACCTGTCGCGCGACCTCGAGCGCATCAACAAGGCCCGCGTGGACGTCGGCCAGTCGCCACCGCTCGACCTCGTGTCGGCACGGGCGGAGGTCGCTCAGCGGGAGGAGAACCTCACGATTGCCCAGGTCACCGCCCGCCAGGCGGAAGACCGGCTGCGGATGCTCATCTTCGATCCCGACGGCGCGGCGTTCTGGGTGACCGGGATCGAGACAACGGAGCGGCCGAATTTCGACACGGCCGTGCCGGATGTCGACGCCATCGTCCAGACGGCGCTCATGAAGCGCCTCGACATCGTCCGCGCCAAGGCCGACCTCGAGAATGAACCAGATCCTTCCGGACATCCGGTTCCAGCTGAACTTCCAGAGCAGCGGCCTGGGCGGGACGCAGCTCATCCGGACGGGCGGCTTCCCGGGCACCATCGTCGGAGCGACACCCGTGCCGTTCAGCGTGGTGTGGGGGCAGATCGTCCACGCGGACTTTCCGACGTGGATTGCCGGGATCAACGTGACGTACCCGCTGGGGCACAGCGTCGAGGACGCGGCGCTGGCGCGGTCGCGAATCGAGGAGCAGCAGTCGCGCGCGCGGCTGCAGAGCACCGAGATGAAGGCCGTGCGCCAGCTGCGGCAGGCGGCGTGGCAGATCGAGATGAACGCCCGGCGGATCCAGACCAGCCGGCTCGGGCGGTCGCTTGCCGAGCAGCGGCTGGATGCCGAGCAGAAGCGCTTCGACGTGGGCATGTCCACGAGTTTCCTCGTCGTGCAGGCCCAGCGCGATCTTGCTCAGGCTTCGAACAACGAACTCTCGGCGGCGCTGGAATATGTGAAGGCGGTGATCGAATTCGAGACGTTGCAGGAAGCCGGGCCGTCGTCGTCGACGGGCGGGAGTACGAGCACCGGGTCGACGACGTTGACGGTGTCGGGATCGAGCGTCAGCAGCGCCGCGGCGACGCTACAGACGGCGACGTCGGGGACCGCGGTCATTCGCTAGCGGCGGGGCCGGCGCTCAGACGACGAGGAGTTCCTCGAGTTCGGGGATCTCGTCCTTGAGGGTGGTCTCGACGCCGAAATACAGGGTCATCTGGGCGCTGGGACAGCCGACGCAGTTGCCTGTCAGCCGGACCTTGGCCTTGTTGTCGACGACGTCCACCAGTTCGATATCGCCACCGTCGCTCTGGATGAGCGGACGGATTCGGTCGAGGACAGTCTGCACACGCTCACGGGTTACCATTGGGGGTTCTCCTGTGGGTTAGTATACTACCGGGACATCTGGTAGAATCATCACGCAGAATATCTCCAGCCCCTGACCATGGTTGCCTCCGCCCCGTTCACGATCGAGCAAGTCGTTGTCGGCCGCAGCGCCCGGATGCGAGCCGTGTTCGATTTCGTGCGCGTGATCGCCGACAGCGACAGCAGTGTCCTGGTGACGGGCGAGACCGGCACCGGGAAGGAGATGATCGCGAACCTGATTCACCAGTCGAGCGCCCGGCGGCACAAGCCGTTCGTGCCGGTGAGTTGCGCGATTCTCTCGGAGACCCTCATCGAATCGGAACTGTTCGGGCACGAGCGTGGCGCGTTCACGGGCGCCATCAAGGACCGGCCCGGGCGGTTCGAACTGGCCCAGGGCGGCACGATCTTCCTGGACGACATCGACGACGTGCCGATGTCGATGCAGGTCAAGCTGCTGCGGGTGCTGCAGAACCGCACGGTGGAGCGCCTCGGAGGGACCCGCACGATCCCGATTGACGTCCGGGTGATTACCGGCAGCAAGCGCGACCTGAAGTCGATCGTGGCCGAAGGCAGGTTCCGCGACGACCTGTTCTACCGGCTGAACGTGATTCCCATCAACCTGCCCCCCCTGCGCGAGCGCCGGGAGGACATTCCGATCCTGATGGATCACTTCATCAAGCGGTATTTCAGGCAGCGTGGCGAAGAACCCCGCCAGGTCGCGCCCGGCGTGCAGCAAGCCTTCATGCGGTACCCCTGGCCGGGAAACGTGCGCGAACTCGAGAACGCGTGCGAGCGCATCGCGCAGACATGCACGTGCGACACCGTTCGCGTGGGGTGCGTGCCGGTCAGCGTCCTGTTCCACAAGTACGCGGAGGATCAGGAGCCGATCGTCGAGACGCATACCCTGCCGTCGACGATTTCCCTCGACGACCGATTGCGCGAAGTCGAGTCCAACCTTATCAGCTGGGCGTTGAAAGTCAGCAGTGGCAACAAGTCCAAAGCTGCTGAACTTCTCAACATCAAGCGATCGACGCTGGGCGACCGTATAAAGAAATTGGGCCTCGGCCACCTCGAGGCCTCAGAGTAGCGATCCTCCGGCGCTTTCGCCGAAATCTCGCCGAATTCCGGTGTGTCTTCAAGCACCAGCCAGAGAATTGCCGGAATAACGCCCAGAAACGTACGATCGGCAAGTGGCACCCGGGTTGCTGCAACTAGTCTCGTGATGCCGGATTCTGAACAACTCCGGACCGAAACGCCCCAGTCGATGCACTTTCTCGTGCTCGGGCCGGACGGCCCCGGACCGTCGCTGGCGGATTTGCGGCGCCTGTTCCGCGGGCAGCGCCTGACGGCCGCCCGCCGGAATCACCTCGCCGAGGGTGGACGAATCCTCGCGCTCTGTGGCCCGAAGGTAGTAGGCCTGGCCGCCTACGAACGCACCGATCGCGACGTACGGGTCGGTGACGTCGGGTTGGATCCGGATTCGCCGTGCGGCATCGACGGCGTGGCCAACGGGCTCCTCGACGCGCTGGAGTTGGCCTGCATGGCAAGCGGCGCCCGCCGCCTGGTTCTGCTGCCTCGGGTGGAACTCCCGGTGCCGCTGCTGCAGCATCGCGGCTTCACTATGATCGCCGAC
Source organism: Acidobacteriota bacterium (assembly GCA_026393735.1). Lineage (GTDB taxonomy): Bacteria > Acidobacteriota > Vicinamibacteria > Vicinamibacterales > JAKQTR01 > JAKQTR01. The sequence goes on along the minus strand of JAPKZP010000420.1, from coordinate 8,989 downwards.
GGCGGTGCCGGCACCTGGTTCGAGAAGCGGTTCGTCTAGACGCAGAACGCATTCGAGTCGGTGATGCTTGCAGGTGTGGCGCAGGGCTTTCGCCCTGCGTGCGCCCTGGTGTCAAGCAGGCCTGACCGGCGGCGCGATGCCTGCCTCGGCTGCCGTCTCCGGCACCCCGAACACGTGACACGTCAACCCGGCGACGCGGACGCGCTGGGCGATTTCCTTCAGGCGCACCGGCGTGACCTGCTGGAGGTACGGGAACGCCGGGGCCCGGTCGATCGTGTAGACCTGCACGGCCGACGGCTTGATCTTCTCGAGCGCGGTCACCCAGTTGATGATCGTCAGGTCGCCCGTGTTGTCGATGCGGCCGGTTCGGTCCTTCACGAACATTGACTGGATTACGACGCCCCGGAGCTTCTTGAGGCCTTCGACGATGCGCTCGACCGGCAGGGTCGTGCCATTCACGCTGCGCAGCGTCGCCGTATCCCCCGCATCCAGCTTCATGTACCGCTCGTCGAGATCGGCGAGCGCCGCGCGCACGTCGTCGCGGTCCAGCGTGCTCGCATTCGACAGCACGGCGATGGGCACGCCGGGCACGAGGTCGTCGCGGACCTTGCGGATCGCCGCGACCACTTCCCGGAACTTCGGGTGCATGGTGGGTTCGCCATGCCCGGCCAGCGTGAGGCGATCGATCCGGTCGCCCTGGGCCGCGATCGACTTCAGCGCGGCGGCGACCGCTTTCCCGACCGCAGCCGGAGCCGGCCAGTTCTCGAGCGCCGGTGCGGAGGCGCGCCGGGACTGATCCGACCACCCGTACTGGCAGTAGGAGCAGTTGAACGAGCACAGCTTGAGGTGCGCCGGCGTCAGGTTGATGCCGAGCGAGCGCCCGAGGCGTCGCGAGCGGATCGGCCCGTAGATGATGCCCTCATGGAGCGCGAGCAACGACGTCGTCGAACCGCCATTGTGTGACTTGGATGTCGCGGCGCCACGGGACGCCGGCTTCTTCGCAGCTCGAGCGCGTGGCACCGCAGGCGATGCGGTCGCGGCCGGCTTCGCCCCGGCAGTCCGCGTGCGTGACACCACGACTGGTGCGGCAATGGTCGGCGTCGCCATGGCAGTACGAGCCCGTGACGCCACGATCGCGGCACGGGCCGGCTTCGTCCTGGCGGCGACGGGCGTGGCGGCGGGACGCGTGCGCGAGGTGCGAGAGGAGCGAGAACCCGTGCCCGTAGACACGGACTTCTTTGAGGGCTTCTTCAAGGAAACCTCCGAGGGATTCGGCGCAGGTGAGGCTCTTCAGCCAGCGGCGCACGACCCTTGCGGGGAAACCCGTCTGGTACCTGGATGACGGGGCAAGACGACAGCCGCACCGCACCGGCGCGGCACTCTCAGCCCATTATCGCACGATCGGGCAATCTCGTGCGGTCTGCGGGCCCCGGTGTCGTTGACAGCCCCGGGGGCCGATGATAGAACCGTCGCGCGGCGGGCACGTTGGCCTTCGCTCGCGCCGCGATGGTCGCCGGCCGCCATCATCACGCCGAGGGGTTCCGCCACGCCCTTCGCTCTCCGGAGAGGGGTCAGCATGACGTCGTTGCGGGACATCATCGGCCGGCGAGTGCTTGTCGCCGACGGCGCCATGGGAACCCGGTTGCAGGCGGCAGGGCTGCCGGTCGGCCGCGGCGGCGACCGGTGGAACCTCGAGCATCCCGAAGCAGTCGAGGCGATTCATCGCGCGTACGTCGCGGCCGGGAGCGACATCATCCTGACGAACTCGTTTGGCGCGGGCGCGTGGACGCTGGCGCCCGAAGGGCTCTCGGACCAGGTCCGGGCGGTGAATCTGGCGGCGGCGGCGATCGCCCGGCGTGCGGCCGGGCCCGGGACATTCGTACTGGGCGACGTCGGGCCGTCCGGTCAGTGGTTCGCGCCGCACGGGACGCTGACGCCCGACGCGTGGCGGGCCGACGTGCGCACGCGCGTGTCGGCGCTTCTCGACGCCGGCGCGGACGGCATCATCTGCGAGACGATGATGGACGTCGAGGAGGCCGTCATTGCGGTGGAGGCCGCGCTGGCCGCCGGTGCGCGCGTGGTCATCGCCTCGATGGCGTTCGACAGGACACCGGGCGGCCGGTTCCGCACCATCATGGGCACCTCGCCCGAGCAGGCGGGGCAACGGTTGCGGGAGGCGGGCGCGACGGTGGTGGGCGCCAATTGCGGGGCGCGGGTCACCGTCAGGGATTTCGCGGCGATCGCAACGCTGCTCGCCGTGTCATCCGGACTTCCGGTGATGCTGCAGCCGAACGCGGGCCAGCCGCGGCTGGACCAGGGCCGCGCCGTGTACGACATGACCCCCGAGGCGTTTGCGGCTGACATGCGACCGCTCGTCGACGCCGGCGCGGCCATTGTGGGAGGATGCTGCGGGACAACGCCCGCGCACATCGGCGCCCTGCGGACAGCCGTCGACGCCGCCCGAGGCCTCAGGTGAGGGCCAGCGTCTCGAGTTCGTGGCGGTCGAGGACCAGGAAGCCGTCCTTCTCCGTGTGGACCGTGTGTTGTTTGCCCCAGCGGCTCATGATGCGGATGCTCGTCTCGATCGTGGTGCCCGTCATGTCCGCGAGTTCCTGCCGCGAGAGCGGGACGGGTATGAACACGCCGCCGCGTTCGGTCCGGCCCTGCTCGTCGGCCAGCTTGATGAAGAGCCTCGCAAACCGCGGCTCGACACGCCCGCCGGAGAGTTCCGCGACGCGGTTCGCGAGTTCGATGAGCCGGTGCGTCAGTCCCGCCAGCAGGCCGCGCACCATCGTCGGGTGCTGCTCGAGCAACGCGAAGAACGCCTGGCGGGGAACGGACACCGTGGAGGTGTGCTCGATGGCGATCGCCGTGGCAGGATACGGCTGGCCGTCGTACACGGCGATGGCGCCGAGCGGATCGCCGGGACCGAAGATCTCGAGAATCACGTCCTTGCCGGCCGGCGTCATCTTGCAGACCTTGGCGCGTCCCTTCACGATGACGCAGAACGCATCGGGTGGTTCGCCCTCGGAGAAGATCGTGTCGCCCCGCGCGAACACCCGGTGGCGCGCCACCTCGGCAAGCCGCCGCCGGTCTTCCGGTCCCAGCTTCCGGAAGACCGGAGCCGTACGCAGCAGGAGGTCGATGTCCTCGGCCATGTGTCACGCATCATAACGCGAAGCGCGGATTCGCGGCCTCGCTGGCTACAGCATCCATCCGCCGACTGCCGCCACCCATGACATCGGTTATAGGCCGGCAAAGATCTCCTCTGCGATCTTCCTCCACGACGGCCGACACCGCGAGCCGGACCTGGGGCATAATGTGGCTGCCATGGCGCTCAACGCGTGCGAACTGGAAATCGATCTCTTCTGCAGGGGGATGCGGATCCCCGACGAGGTGTCACTCGAGGGCGCGCGCGGGATCTCGCGAACGAGGGCGGGGCTGGGCTCCGGCCTCGAGATCGTGCTGCCCACCGGCACCTGGATGAAGCGCGAGGTGTGGGTCAACGTCCCCGTCGTGGAGCCGTTTGCCCGCCAGTCGCCGTACGTCCTGTCGGGATCGCCGGCCGTCGGCTACCTCCTGACCAACGAGCAGACGCGCGACGCCTATCCCGTGCGGGTCCCGCGCGAGCCGGAGTGGTACGGCCAGCAGACGTCTCGCGACATCCCGATGAACCAGGTCGGCGTGCTGCAGGGGACGTACCTGGGCATCTACGTCAACATGGTCTGTACGTTCTGGAACTACAGCCCGGCGCTCAACTGCCGGTTCTGCACGACGGGGCAGAACGTGGGGGAGAACGAATCGGCCGACAAGGCGATCTCGGACGTGATCGAGACGTGCTGGGCGGCCCGCGAGCAGTCGGGCGTGACCTTCGTCCACCTGAACGGCGGGTTTCAGGGCACGCGCGGCATCCAGTTCACGGAACCATATATCCGGGCGATCAAGGAAGAAGTCGGCATGCTCGTCGGCGTGCAGCTGGCGCCCGAGAAGGACTTCAGCCGGTACGATCGGCTGATTGACCTGGGCGTGGATCACCTGTCGTTCTGCGTGGAGTTCTGGAACCCGACGTGGTTTGCCGAGGTCTGCCCCGGCAAAGAGAAGATGCTCGGGCAAAAGCTCTTCTGGGACGCGTTGGAGTACTGCGCGAAACGCATGCCCAAAGGCGCCGTGTCGGGCGAAATCATTGCGGGGCTGGAGCCCCTCGAGGACACCGTCAAGGCGATCGACTTCATCGCGGACCTCGGGGCATTTCCAACCGTATGCGTGTTCCGCCCGACAGTTGGTGCCGACCTCGAGAGGACGCCGCCGCCGAAGTACGAGGACATGCGCCGAACCATGGCGTATGTATACGAGGCGTGCCGCCGGAACTGGATCCCGATCGGCGCCGCGCCGAACATCGAGGTCAGTATCGTCGTGAACCCTGACGATGCGGCGCTGCTGGCACCGCGCGATGCCGCGTTCTGGGCCTATGAGGCGTACCGACGGACCGCGCGCGTCGTGGCCGCACCGCTGTTCGCGTGGCGGCGGCGTCCGCGCGCGCGACGAATTCCCGGCGTTACTGGCGGCGGAGCGCCGAGTGGGCCGGCGCCTCGACGTGACTCTGCGGCCGCCTGAGCCGGATTCTGCGGCATACTCGCGAACGCGCAATACTGGCATCGGTCTTGCGTCAAAGGTCGGCAGGTGACGGATACCTGCATGATTGATCGCGAAAAAGTCTTGGCGGTACTTCACAAGCGGTTTCCAGGTTAGACGCCCGATCAGCGGGCGGCGGCGGCGAATGCCATCGTCGGCCTCGACGACGAATGGGAGGACGTCACCGGGCGGGAGCCCGAACTCGGCTACCACTTCTCCATGCAGTGCAGCGAGATCTGCTACCTGGCGGACCAGGTTCAGCAAGGCGCGCAGTTCCGCATCCTGATGAAACGTGGGGCGGAATCGTGATCCTGGCGGGATTCCGGCACCCAGGGTCGATTCCAGAGGCCACGGTGCCGGAGCCGCGACAGGCCTGGTGAACGAACCGCGAAATTGGGCCTGAATCCAGTTGGTATTGAAATTGCTATAAAGAAGGGCATGGGCCACATACTTTCGGGTTTGGGCCTGTGGTGTGGAAACGGTTTGACAGCAACGATCTGGCCGCTCGGGAGGCTCGCGCATAGGATTCCTCTTATACCCACCGCGGTTGGTCAGCCCATAAAACGGCCGACCGTGACGATCCGCTCATTTCGGTCCTTCCCGACCCTTATTCCACAGGGCGACTCTTCCGAGCGGCAGATCGGTTGCTTAAGATAGGCAGGTGGCCTTGGAGACAAGGCCACCGCTTTCGAGGCCCCCAGGCCCATCTGTAAGGAGTGCCATGAAAACCGAACGCATGCCGTGGACGTGCCGGTGGAGTGAATTCCGACCCGCGTCGCCCGCCCCGTTGTGGATGGACGAGTGGATGGCGCAGTGGGTGTGCCTCGCCGAGCGCGAGCGCACGGGCGCCGAGCACCTCGACCGATGCGTCGATTGCCAGAAGTTCGAAACCCGCGATGAGCGCGTGGGGCAGCCCGCGCGCGAGCTCGAACTCTAGCCGACCCGGCAGCCGCAGGCGATTGCGACGTGCCTCCGTGTCATTTCCGTGTACCGCCCACCGGGCGTTCTGCGCCCGGAGTGAGGCGAGCCATCGATACAGCCCTATGATTCGTGCGTTCACTCTCTGTTGCGTGCTGATCCTGACGCTCGTCGGCCCCGCCGCCGCCGGGACGCCGCCCCAGGCTGCGCCCAAGCCGCCGACCAACGACGACTGCCTCGCCTGCCACGGCGATGCCGGCGCGGTGCGCGGCGATGGCCGGTCCGTCGCGGTGAAGCCCGAGGTGTTCGGCGCGTCCATTCACGGCGCGGGAGGTGTCGCATGCATCGACTGTCATGCCGATCTCGCGAAGGCGGCCGAGTTCCCGCACCCCGAGAAACTCGCTCCGGCGCAGTGCGCATCGTGCCATGACACGGCGGTCGCCGCCTACGACACCGGCGTTCACGCGCAGGCGCGCCGCACGAGCGGCAACCTGACGGCCGCCACGTGCGCCGACTGTCACGGCAGCCACGACATCAAGCCCTCCGCCGATCCGGACTCGCGGACGCATCACCTGCGGCTCATCGAAACCTGCGGGCGCTGCCACGGCAACGAGGAGATCATCAAGCGGGGCAAGATCGCGATTGGCAACGTCGTCGATCTCTTCAGGGACAGCATCCACGGCAAGGCGCTCATCAAGAGCGGCCTGAGCGTGGCGCCGACGTGTTCAGACTGTCACGGCAATCACGACATCCGCCGCAAGTCCGACCCGACCAGCCGCGTGTTTCGCAAGTCGATTCCCGACACGTGCAGCAAGTGCCACACGGGCGTCGGCCGGCTGTACTGGGAAAGCGTGCATGGCACTCAGGTCGCCAAGGGCAGCCCGCTCGCACCGGTCTGCACCAGCTGCCACACGGCCCATGACATCCGCCGATCCGACGTCGAGGGCTGGAAGCTCGAGGTCATCAAGGAGTGCGGGACCTGCCACGAGCAGTCGCTGAACACGTACCGGGACACGTTCCACGGCCAGGTCACCGCGCTGGGCTACTCGCGCGTGGCGTCATGCGCGGACTGCCACGGCTCGCACCACATCTTCCCGAAGGCCGACGCCCGGTCCACCGTGGCGCCCGCCAACGTCGTCACCACCTGCAAGAAGTGCCATTTCGGCGCGACGGCGAGCTTCGCGAAGTACGATCCGCACGGGGACCCCGAGAACCACGCGCGCAACCCGTTCCTCTTCTACACGTCGAAGTTCATGAAGATGCTCCTCTTCGGCGTCTTCGCATTCTTCGGCATCCACACCGGACTGTGGTTTGCCCGCGGGATGCAGGTGAAGACCGCCGGGCGGATGCGCCGGCGGAAGGGGCAGGATTCGGGGGAGGACGGGGAATGAGCGGCGAGACGGCCACAAGCGCCATCACACACACCCACTATCGGCGCTTCGACCGGGCCGATCGCATCCTGCACGGATGCCTGATGTTCAGTTTCCTCGGCCTCGCCTTCACGGGGTTGCCGCTGCTGTTCAGTCACGAGGTCTGGGCGGCCCGGCTGGCGCGGCTGTTCGGCGGGTTCGACGCGGCGGGCACCATTCACCGGCTGTGCGCGGTGGTGATGATCTCGGTGTTCGTCACCCACCTCAGTCGGCTTGCCCGGCGGCTGTTCGGGCAGAAGGATCTGTCGATCCTGTGGGGCCCCTCGTCGATGGTCCCGCAGCCGGCGGACTTCTTCGAGTTGATCGGGCACCTGCGCTGGTTCATCGGGCTGGGCCCCCAGCCGAAGTTCGATCACTTCACGTACTGGGAGAAGTTCGACTACTGGGCCGTGTTCTGGGGCATGGGCATCATCGGCGGGTCGGGGCTCGTGCTCTGGTTCCCCGAGGTCTTCGCGCACCTGCTGCCGGGCTGGGTCTTCAACATCGCCATGCTGATCCACGGCGAGGAAGCGCTGCTGGCCGTGGGCTTCATCTTTACGATTCACTTCTTCAACGGTCACCTGCGGCCCGAGAAATTCCCGATGGACTCGGTCATCTTCACCGGCAGGGTCACCGTCGACGAGATGGAGGAGGAGCGTCCGGCGGAACTCGAGCGCCTGACGCGGGCCGGCCGTATCGACGAGTACGTGAGTGCATCGGCGCCGTCCTGGGTGTATCGTGTGGGGCGGTCGGTCGGGGCGGTCGCCGTGACCCTCGGCCTGATCATGGTCGCCCTCATTCTCTTCGCCGTCCTGCGGTGAGTGCCGTCAGCCGGCGCACAAACCTATGAGCCCATCTGCCGAGCGCTTCTCGCTGTTCCGCAACGCGATCACGATCTTCGGCGCCGCCCTGACGACGACGGGCGCGGTACTGTTCCTCGCGTTCTTCTTCCTCGACCTCGTCGGGATGCACAGCAACCCCTATGTGGGCATGCTGTTCTTCCTGGTGTGCCCGGGGATCTTCGTGGCCGGTCTGGTGATCATGCCGATCGGCGCGTGGCTGGCCCATCGGCGACGCGCGCAGGGCGTCAAGGCCTGGCGGCCCTCGTGGCCGAAGATCGATCTGAACGAGGCGGTGCAGCGGCGCGCGGCGGCCATTTTCATCGCGTCGACCATCGCGAACATCCTGATCGTGTCGGTGGCGGCGTACTCGGGGATCGAGTACATGGACTCGCCGCAGTTCTGCGGCCAGCTCTGCCACGAGGTGATGGAGCCGGAGTTTGCCGGATACCAGGAAGGCGCGCACTCCCGCGTCGTCTGCATCCAGTGCCACATCGGCCCCGGGGCGCCCTGGTTCGTCAAGTCGAAGCTGTCGGGGCTGCGGCAGGTCTATGCGGTGACGTTCAATACGCATTCGCGCCCGATCCCGTCGCCGGTCCACGACCTGCGCCCGGCGCGCGATACCTGCGAGCAGTGCCACTGGCCGGAGAAGTTCCACGGCGACAAGATCCGCACCGTGCGCCAGTACGCCGAAGACGAGGCCAACACCGAGTCGACGACGACCCTGCGCATGCACATCGGCGGCATCAACAGGCTCGACAAGACGGCGACCGGGATCCACTGGCACGTGTCGCCAAAGGGAACGAGACGGTGTTCCTCGCGGAGGGCGTGACGCAGGCGCAACTCGACAAGGGCGAGCGTCGCACGCTGGATTGCATCGATTGCCACAACCGGCCTTCGCACACGTTCGCGTTCTCGGCGGAGCGCGCGGTCGATGACGCCATGGCCGCGGGCGGGTTCGACGCCAAGCTGCCATTCGTGCGCCGCGAAGCCGTGAAGGTGCTCAAGGCGAGCTACGCCACGAAGGACGTCGCGTTCGCAGGCATCAAGGGCGGCCTGTCGACGTTCTACCGCGAGACCTACCCGCAGGCGCCCGCCGACCAGGTGGCGCGCGCGATCGCGACAGCCCAGCACCTGTACGAGCGGAACGTGTTTCCGACGATGAAGGTCGCGTGGGGGAGCTACGCGAAC
>JAPKZP010000424.1 GCA_026393735.1 Acidobacteriota bacterium | reverse complement strand
CCGGTGTGCCGGATCATGGACTTCGGAAAGTACCAGTACCAGGAGCAGAAGCGCACCCGTGAGGCGCGCAAGCATCAGAAGGTGATCGAGGTCAAGGAGATCAAGTTCAGGCCGAAGGTCGATGAGCACGACTACCAGTTCAAGAAGAAGCACATCGAGCGCTTCCTTTTGGACGGGGACAAGGTCAAGGCGACGATCTTCTTCCGCGGGCGTGAAATGGCGCACCCGGAGATCGGCCGGCGCATTCTCGAACGCCTGCTGAAGGACCTGGTCGACGAGGCGATCGCCGAGAACATGCCGCGACAGGAAGGCAACACCATGCACGTCATCCTGGCGCGCAAGCCCGGCAGCGGCCCCAAGCCGCCCTCGACGCCGAGACCCGCGCTGCGGACGGCCGACGCCGGCCCGTCGCTGGCGCGCCCGGCCGACGCGGCCGAACCGGTCGACGAGGTTGAGCCGGCCGACGAGGCGGAGACGGCTGAAGAGGCGGAGTCGGTCGAGTAGAACGCCGGCCGAGCGTGCACGTTCGTTTAGGAGAGCAACAGGTCATGCCCAAGCTGAAGACTCATCGCGGCGCCGCGAAGCGGTTCAAGAAGACGGCGACTGGCAAGTTCGTGCGGAATTCCGCGTTCAAGCGTCACCTGGCGTCGAGCAAGACGACCAAGCGGAAGCGTCAGCTGGGCAAGGCGAGCGTCGCCTCGCCGGCCGATGCAGCGACGCTGGCGCGGATGCTGCCCTACAAGTAGGGCGGCGCGGGCGGACACGGTGGTCCGCCCGTACGGTCGGAGCCGGCCCTTGTGCCGGCCCGAGAGGCCTCGCCATCGGGGCCTCATATCGGCGCGCGGATACCTGGGAGACGGGGATGCCACCCCCCGCGATCGGATCCGGTGCCATGCAGGGCGCGGCAGCGCCCGACCACTGAACGTCGAGTGGCTGAGGAGAGAACATCATGCCGAGAGTGAAGCGTGGCACCGTGCGGCGAGCCAAGCGCAAACGGCTCCTGTCCCGTGCCAAAGGGTACTATCTCAATAAGAGCAAGCTGTACCGCGCCGCGAAAGAGGCGGTCGACAAGGCGCTCAACTACGCGTTTGTCGGACGCCGCCGGAAGAAGCGCGACTTCCGCCAGCTCTGGATCGTCCGGATCAACGCCGCGGCCCGGGAGAACAACTCGACCTACCGCGATCTCATGCAGGGCCTGAAGCTGGCCAACATCACGATCGACCGGAAGCACCTGGCGGACATGGCGGTGAACGACGCACCGGCGTTCACGGTGATCGTCGAGCAGGCGCGGCGCGCGGTCGAGGCGGCCGCGAAGGCCTAGCCTGCGGGCGGAGCAGTCATGGCGAAGACGGGACGGCCGGTCGATCTCGACGCGCTCGACCGGCTCGAGGAGAAAGTCAAACTGCTGGTGGCCCTCATCGGCCGCCTGCGGTCCGAGCAGGCCCGGCTGGCCGACGAGCACCTGAAAGTCCAGAGGGAGCTCGAGGCCGCACGGGTCCGGCTGCAGGAGATCGACGGCATGACCGCCGAGATCTCCGCGTTGAAGGAAGAGCGCGACGTCATTCGCACCCGCGTGGGCTCCCTGTTGGAGCAGCTCGAGGGGCTCAACCTCTGACGCCCGACGATGGCCGAAGGCCTGGTGCCGGTTCAAATCCTCGGTCAGCGCTATCCCATCCGGAGTGCGCTTGATCCCCGGTACGTCCAGGAGCTGGCCAACTACGTGGACGAGAAGATGCGGGCGGCCGCGGACGCCTCGCCGGCGGGCGATTCCCTCCGGCTGGCGGTCGTGGTCGCCCTCAATCTCGCTGATGAGGCGTTCCGCGCCCGCGGCGCCGATGCCGGCGAGCAGGCGGCCGTCACCGACCGGTTGACCGCCCTCGAACGTCTGATCGACGAGGCGCTGGCGTCCTGACCCGGTCCTCCCCCCGGCACTCGCTTGACCCCTTCGTGGCGCCGTTCTAAGATCTCCCCGAGATCATTGACGGGATCCCTGCTTTGCTCATGATGGTGTGGAGGCTCGTTTGAGCCAACGCTAAGTCCACGGAGCTGCGATGCCGTGCGGTGTGCATGCCTCCGAGTCGAGGAAGCCTGAAGCACGGCTCTTAAGCGGTTCCACCTGCCTATGGCAGGTTCATCGACCTCTCCCACACGGCAAAGCGGGGCCTTTTTCCATTCCTTCCATCGGTTGCCTTTGCCGCGGGGCCGCTCCCCTCGCCCGGGCGGCCGGGCCCCGCGAGGCGCCGGGTGTCTTCCCGGACCTCGGACCTCGAAAGGACGCGGCGTGAACGAAGCCTACGTGGTCTATGTCGTGACCGCCCTGATCGCCGCCGGCGTCGGCGCGGTCTGGTTCGCCGTCTGGATTGCCAACCGCAGGCGCATCGCCGCGGCGACCGTCGGGCGCGCCGAGGACCAGGCGGCCCGCCTGGTTCGGGACGCCGAGCGCGAGGTGGAGACCAAGAAAAAGGAAGCCCTCCTCGAATCCAAGGAACGGGCCCACGAGACGCTGGTCGAGGCGGAGCGCCAGGCGCGCGAACGCCGCCAGCAACTGGGCGCCATCGAGCAGACGCTGAATCGGCGAGAAGAGAAGCTGACCGAGCGGCTGACCGGGATCGAGCACCGGGAGCGCGACGCCCGCGCGCAGGAACAGGCCATTCACAAGCGCGAGAAGGCGACAACCGAGGCGGCCGCGCGCTATGAGGGCCTTGTGGCCGAGCAGCAGCGCGAACTCCAGCGGGTCGCCGGCCTGACCGCCGACGAAGCCCGCGAACAGCTGCTCAAGCAGCTCGAAGCCGACGCGCGGCGCGACGCGGCCAATCTCGTCAAGCGCCTGGAGGCAGAGGCGCGGGAAACCGCCGCCCAGAAGGCGCGACAGATCATCACGGAGGCCATCCAGCGCAGCGCCGCCGAGCATGCGGTCGAAACGACCGTGTCGGTGGTCGATCTGCCGAGCGACGACCTCAAGGGGCGCATCATCGGCCGCGAAGGACGCAACATTCGCGCCCTCGAGATCGCCACGGGCGTCGACCTCATCGTCGACGACACGCCCGGCGCCATCATCCTGTCGGGGTTCGATCCCTACCGCCGTGAAATCGCCAAGCAGGCCATCGAGCGGCTGATCGCCGACGGCCGGATTCACCCCGCGCGCATCGAGGAAGTCGTCGAGAAGGTGAAAGCCGAGCTGGACGAGGAAGTCCGGCGCGAGGGCGAGGCTGCCGCGTTCGAGCTCGGGCTGCACGACCTGAACCCCGAGGTGCTGAGGCTGATGGGCCGGCTCAAGTACCGCACGAGCTACGGCCAGAACGT